>JAYTRG010000056.1:0-10780 GCA_043746305.1 Candidatus Parcubacteria bacterium | reverse complement strand
CCCGCTTGCGCAATGAATTACGTTAGTTCTCAAAGAGGTCTTTGGCGTACAAGGGTTACCCTTGTATCTTTCCATTTTTTCCTGCAACTTTATTTTGTGCAAGTACGGGTACATGATAGGGTTTCGGTAGGATTGAACGGAGGAACAAAATGTTCAAAAGGCAAAAACCGAAAAATGTCACCATGTCGGAAGTCTGTTTCGGCCCAGGTCCTCAACAGACACACTGGTACGAATTCTGCATACTTTTTCTTGCCATTGTCGGCCTTCTATTTTGGTGGGTTTTTTTGTTTATAGGTGAATTTCTTTATATAAATCCAGTTTTGCGCTGGATTGGTGAAAAACTAAGGGTCCGACGTCGATGAGTCGGACCCTTTTTCTATTTTCTGTTATGCTATGCCGATGAAATGGAGAGTGGCATTGTTTATAATGTTAGGATCCGTTGCGCTCGGTGGTTTTTGGAGTGTGTATCACTATGACCTCGCTGAGAATTCTATTGTTGATATTGATACGTATTCTAAGATGCACGAAAACGATATAGTCCCTCCCGTTCCTGTGCCGGTAAGTCTCCAAGAAGTAAGTATGCAACCTAAAGATACGTCGGCGCTCGGTGGGTATAATGTGCTTATTGCCGATCGCGGTAACAATCGCGTTATTGAAGTTACGCCAGATAAGAAAATAGTATGGGAGTACGATTTTAAGGGCTTGCCAAAAGGTTACGGAGCCGATGATTCTTTCTTTGCGGATGGCGGCAAGTCGGTCATTGTGAACCTTGAGTACCACCATCTTATAGAGATTATCGATTACGCGACGAAAAAAATTATATGGCAATATGGCACGCCAGGCACTCCGGGTTCGTACCAAAACTATGTGCGCCGCCCCGACGATGCATATAAATTACCAAATGGCGATGTTATCGTAGCCGATATACAGAATTGCCGTGTCATTGAAATATCGCCCGATAAAAAAATCGTACACCAGTATGGTAAGAATCGGCAGTGTTCGAGTAGAGAAGGATATCTCGACGTGCCCAATGGAGACACGCCACTTCCAAACGGGCACGTGCTTATAAGCACCATTACCAACCATTCGCTTATCGAGCTCGATCAAAATTGGCAGCCTATTTTTTCGATGTCATTGCCAATTGTGTATCCTTCGGATCCGCAGCTGACGGCCGCAGGTACTATTCTCGTCGCATCGTATCAACATCCGGGCAAAATTATTGAGATTACCAAAGCGGGGAGCGTAACGTGGGAGTTTGACGGAGAAGGGGCTACCGCGCTCAACAGGCCGTCGCTCGCTATAGAGCTTCCCAATGGCAACATTCTTTCAAACGACGATTACAACCATCGCGTCATCGTTATCGACAAGCAAACGAAGCAAATTATTTGGCAGTATGGCGTTATGGGAAAGCCCGGCCGCGATCTCGGGCAGCTTAGTATTCCCGATGGTCTCGATATCATTAAGCGCGATGTACAAGCGCCCGTGTCTGTAGCTGTTCCTAGCACTTCGCAGACGCAAGCCTCCTCTGTGGGTTCGGTGACGAGGCATGCGGCGACATATCTAGGACAGAACGTGCTTCTCAAGGGCTATGTGCTGAAGCAAGATCCTGGCTATGCAATATTTTCCGACGAGCCGTCGGGCGTTATTTCTCAATATGACTTGCCTATTACTGGAGAAGGCGTCGCTTCTATGAAGTTGGGGCAGGCATACAGGATAGCAGGTACATTTTTGAGTGGCAGCCTTATCGCAAGTAACGGAAATCCTGATCATCTGGAATTATCCACCTTGCCTCAAGTGTCTCCATAAGGCGCCTGTAAGAAGACTTATGATATACAACACGCAGCAACAAAGCTTAGATACAATACGTAGGAAGCGGCGCAAAGCCGTTGAAGCCAACCGATGAGTAGCTTGCGGTGTAGGCGCCGGTCGCGTGGAAGCGCAGAATGTCCCCAACCTTCAGGGAGAGCGGCAGCTGATACTTGAACTTTTCGTACAAGATATCGGCAGAGTCGCAGGAGGGGCCAGCGAGAATGACCGGACCAGTCTGGCCTTTGCGGCCCAATGCCTCGATGCGGTATTTAATCGCTTCGTCGAGTGTTTCTGCGAGTCCGCCAAATTTTCCCACATCTACGTACACCCAGCGAGCATCTTCGGTTGCGCTATACGACTTTTTTGATAGCAATACTACTTCGGCGTCGAGTATTCCAGAGTCGCCCACGAGTGATCGGCCTGGCTCGGTGATTATTTTGGGAAGGTTGCTGCCGAAGTGCTTATGCAGTGCTTTTGCAATTGCCGAGGAATAGGAACCAACAGAAGAAACGGAGTCGGTATAGTGTGCAGGTAAACCTCCGCCGAGGTTTACCATTTGGAGTTCAATTCCCGCAGACTTAACTTCTGCAAACAGCTGTGCGGCTTGCGCAAGGGCGTTATCCCATTGGTCGAGTTTCGTTTGCTGGGAGCCAACGTGGAAGGAGACGCCGTATGGGTCGAGACCCAGCTTCTTAGCTTTGATGAGGAGATCTCGTGCCATATCTATTTCGCAGCCAAATTTACGGGAGAGCGGCCAGTCGGCGCCTTCGCAGGATACGAGAATGCGGCAAAATACACGCGAACCAGGCGCCGAGCGTGCAAGCTTTTGGAGCTCTGCCTCAGAGTCGAAGGCAAACATGCGTACGCCGTAGTCGTAGGCCCAGCGGATATCGGTTTCTTTTTTTATAGTGTTGCCAAATGAAATTCGCTCGGGCGTGGCGCCTGCGTTTAAGACTAGTTCTACCTCTGCCGGGGAGGCAACGTCGAACGATGCTCCAGCCGCCACAAGACGCTCCACCACTTCGGGAGCGGGATTTGCCTTTACGGCGTAATACACCGTTGCTACAGGCAATGTTCGGCGAATGGCGCGATAGTTGTTTTCGACCACATCGAGATCAACAACAAGATACGGAGTTTTTAGCCCGTTTTCCTTTATGAAGGATTCTATCTTTTCCTTATTTGGGAACCTTGGTAACTGCTTCGAGAGATTTCTCGCTCGATTCTTTCCAGAGGCACGGGCTGCTTGTTCAAGCGCCGCTTCGGTGTATGTGCTCATCTCTGATGTACACACTAAATTAATTGCTGGCAATAGGGATTGGATTGCGCTTGCCTAAAGTGGCTTTTACAACCTCACCTTTTTGTGTCCCGTGCGTGGGCGATGAATGTACCTGCTCATCGCTCCTTGCGAGACGCAATAGTGCGCTGAAAGATCAACGTACTGCACATAATACACATTTATATTTAAATGTATACACTTTTGTCGAAAAAAGGGGATAAGTCTTCATCTGGTACGTTCAAATGAGTGAAAACTAGTTGTGCTACAATTTCTTTCATGAGTGAGTCCGAACTCCTCGAACACTTAGCTAAGGCCGCAGCAGAAGCCGTGCGGCTGGCACAAATCTTTCTTACTGAGGCAGTTGAGGAGCCGTATCATTGTATTGTCTACGACAGAGACGGGCACTTCACGGGCACTTTTTCAACCACCGACTACGTAAGCTTTCTCGCGAAAGAAAGTATGGTCCCGCGGTGGGTAAATATATATGTGTGTGACGTGGACGATCGTGGGGTGTTTTTTCGTTGCGACATGAGTGACCAACGTACCGCGGATACTGCTGAAATGGCGAACGCGGCAGAAGGGTATTCACCCTTCAACCCGCTTGCTCCATCCCCCCCCCAACGTCTCAAAGACGAAATGGAACGTTTAGAAGGGAGCCACGTTTTGTACGAGGCAGTGATCGACTTTTATAGTACGCGCCGATTTAGCGTAAAAGAAAGCGGCGGATTTGAGGCAGGGAGGTAACTCCTTTTTAGTGCGCGCGGAAGGAATCGGACCTTCGGCCTCTGTCTTATCAGGACAGCGTTCTACCACTGAACTACGCGCGCAAGTAGAGGGCACTATAGCGCAATTTTAGGGAAATTTAAACCGGCCGTTGTATACTTCGGCCTATGCACTACGCGGTAGAGGGGGGGAAGAAACTAAGCGGCACCGTAACTACCAACAGCTCCAAAAATGGTGCGGTTGTTCTTCTTGCAGCTTCGCTCCTCAATAAAGGGTCTACCACGCTCAAAAATATGCCTCGTATAGAAGAAGTAAAACGGCTTGTGGAGGTGATGCGTTCAATTGGCGTACAGGTTGAATGGCCAGAAAAGGGCACTATGCGCATTACCCCTCCAGTTACATACGACCTTTCGCATATTGATCGGGAAGCTGCTGAAAAGACTCGCTCTATCGCGCTTTTTATTGCTCCGCTTGCGCATCATATGCGTAATTTTGAACTACCTGCGCCGGGCGGTTGTAATTTGGGAAAGCGTAGTCTAGGTACACATATCGACGCTCTTGCAAAACTGGGTATCGAAGTAGTCGGCAACGAAGAAAATCACACGTACCGTGTCCAGACCAATAATTTGAGACCCGCAGAAATTATTATGTTTGAAGCTTCGGATACCGGGGTCGAAAATGCGCTTCTTGCTGCCGCTTTAATTCCCGGCATCACTACCATAAAATTTGCGAGCGCAAACTATATGGTGCAAGATCTCTGTTATTTTCTCGCTAGTTGTGGAGTATCTATCGACGGTATCGGCACTTCTACTCTCGTAGTTCATGGAATTGCGGAAGTGCGCGCGGACATAGAGGGAGGACCATCTGAAGATCCCATCGAGAGTATGTTTTTTGTCTCGCTCGCCGCTACTACCGGTTCCGAAATTACCATTACTCGTTGCCCGATGGATTTTCTCGAGCTCGAACTTTACACACTGGAGCACATGGGGCTTTCATATAGCGTGGGGAATCGATATGTGTCGCAGAATGGCTATACTTGCCTTGCCGATGTAACTGTTGCGCCTTCAAGACTTGTCGCGCCGGCTGAAAAAATTGCGCCGCGCCCCTATCCGGGAATCAACATCGACAACTTGCCGTACTTTGTTCCCATCGCCACGCAAGCAGCGGGCCGTACGCTTATTCACGACTGGGTGTATGAAAATCGCGCCATCTACTACACAGAGCTCAATAAACTTGGCGCCGATATTGTGCTTGCCGATCCGCATCGCGTGTTTGTAAATGGCCCTACAAAGTTGCGCGGGGGAGACATAGCTTGCCCGCCTGCGCTGCGTCCTGCAACGCTCCTCCTCATAGGAATGCTCGCCGCCGAAGGCCAGAGTATGCTGCGCGATGTGTATCCAATAAATCGCGGGTACGAAAACTTGCATGAACGTCTTGCCGCGCTTGGTGCTAGCGTGAAGGCTGTAGAATAACAAAACCATCCGTTTTTATTATGAAACCGAAGCTTGCGGTATTTGCCTCTGGTACTCCTGATGGAGGCGGAAGTGGATTTGAAAATCTCGTGACAAGTCCCGACTTAAACGTCGATATTGTTGCGGTGATATCGACACACGAGCGCGGTGGAGTACGTGAACGGGCAGAGCGGCTTGGGATTCCCTTTATTTATTTCGCCGGACCATATACTACACAGGGTTATACTAGTGTTTTGCAAAAGACTGCAATAGGAACAGATGGATATGTGGCGCTTTCTGGTTGGATGCGAAGGGTGGAGGGACTGGATCCGAAGCGTACGATCAATATTCACCCCGCACTCCTCTCCGAGGGCCATGGCCGCTTTGGAGGCGTCGGTATGTACGGCCATCATATACACGAAGCCGTGAAGACTGCGCTTGACGCAGGTGAAATTGCAGAAAGTGGTTTTACGATGCATTTTGTGACGGAGGAAATAGATAGAGGACCTACGTTTTTTGAATATCGTGTACCACTCGAGAAGGGAATGTCGGCCGACGATATAGCAACTGCCGTGAATAAAGAGGAACATCGCTGGCAGCCGAGGATTACAAATATGGTGGTGCACGGCGAGATTCGCTGGGACGGGAGAAATGTGGAGTCGCTGGCTGTACCAGCAAACTTCACATAGAATATCGCTACGCCGCGGTGGTGAAATTGGTAGACACGCACGCTTCAGAAGCGTGTGGGGTAACCCATGGGAGTTCGAGTCTCCCCCGCGGCATAACAGAAAACCGCCCCTGAAATACAAGGAGCCTCCTTGTATTTCAAAAAAACCAAGGTGAACGGTCTGGTCCAGAAAATCTTACCGTGATTAGTCACGGATTATCGTAAAGTGGCAACTTTCTGTACCCGCTAAAATCAAAGGTGAGCCCCTAAGTTTGTTTTTTACAATCTGCTCAATCTCACTGTCAGTAAAATCTTTCAAATCAAAGCCGTGGAGCGGTACCGCTCGCTCAGTGTCATCCTCCCTTAAAACCAGTTCATCTCTTGGTATATTTACTATGATTTCTTTTTTCATATATTAACTCTCCATATACTCTTTAACTAGAGTGTCAAATTCTGCCTCTGAATGACAAACCTTGAATTTATTTAAATCATCTAAGCTGCTTAGCGTACCGTCTGTGCTTGTATTACCATTTGGGAAGAGTTTACATACTCCGAGCTCCCCATCCGTATTTTTGTACACCCACCAACGATAGGCGCCATATTGTTTTTTCTCGGTAGCATCGTATAGATCTTTCTTATAAACATCGGCGTCGTCGACACTGTAAGGATAGCGGTTTGTAATTAAAATAAAGCATTTATTTAATTTAACACTAAAATGATTTGTGTATTCGTCACCTTGCCTATCATTTGGAGTACCAAATTCCGAAATTTTGATGTAGTACTCAAAGAATATTTTTGCCTGAGAAGCACACATACCTTGAAGATTAGTACTGGATGTATCTTGAGCAATTTTTGGGGACTGTCTATATAAAAAGGTAAGCAAAAAGCTTGCAAGCAAAATAAGAACGACCCCGCTTGTGATTTTGTTTTCTTTCATCCACTTGTCCATATTTGATGAAACTTATCAGCACACCAACTCTAACAGTTTTTGGTAATTTAGAAACTCGATTGTCAACTTGTGAAGTACAAGGAGTCTCCTTGTATACAGAATCGTATGCCGAAAGGATTGGGAGTTCGAGTCTCCCCCGCGGCATAACAGAAAACCGCCCCTGGGGGCGGTTTTGCTGCAGTCTTTGCGAAAGACCTATTTCAAATGTCCGGAGACGAGCTTCGTCATCTCAAACATGGTGACCTCTTTTTTCTTGAAAATTGGCACCAGCTTGTCGTCAGCCAAAATATTTCTCATGTTCTTGGGGTTTTGCAGAGTTCCACCTTTCCTCAGGGAACTGCCTTTTTTGCCCGTAACTTTGTCAATATATTCGTCGCCTTTTATATATTCCCACATCTTGGATACAACCGTACCGCGACTCATAGGACCCGCACCGACAACTGCCTCAAGTTCCGTGCTCAAGTTCAGGGGTTTTAATAATGCTGGATTTGCCTTTCTTACCATATGTTATGTAATTAACGAATAGTAAGGCCAGTATCACATATCTATCCTGGCTAGCAACTACCTTGTGGACTATGCGGTGGATAGGCTATTGTGGCAAGTATGGAGGTACAAGCGATCAAAACACGCCTTTTTGCGGAAGGGGAAGACCTCGTTCGCTTCATTCGCGAGCACGTTTCGAACCTCAATGAAGGCTCGATCGTCGTCATTGCATCAAAAATCGTTGCGCTTGCGGAGGCACGAGTCGTCGATTCAGTGGAAAATAAAGAGGAACTCATAAAAAGCGAGAGCGAGTGGCAAAAGCAGGTACTTCCCAAATGGTGGCTCACTATTCGCGATGGCACCGTGGTGGTGAATGCGGGAATCGATGAGTCGAATGCCGAGGGGAAGATTATCTTGCTCCCGAAGGATTGTTTTGCGGCGGCGCCCATGGGGCGGCCCCCCGGGGGCCCCCCCGCCTCATGGAGGCGTACAACGTCAAAAATATTGGCGTCATCATCACGGACAGTCGTATTACGCCACTCCGAGCGGGCGTCCTTGGCGTTGCGCTTGGCTATGCAGGTTTTACAGGCATTCGCGACTACCGCGGAAAACCCGATTTATACGGCCGCCCGATGGAAGTTACTCAAACCAACAGCGCTGATTCGCTCGCAACCGCTGCAACATTCCTCATGGGTGAAGGGGACGAATCGCAACCGCTTGCTGTTGTTGAAGGAGCGCCAGTTGAATGGGTTGATGCGGTCGATCGCAACGAACTCAAGATGCCGCGCGAGCAGGATCTCTTTAAGCATCTTTTTGAATAACTATGCGAGGTAGACATATCGCTGTCTTAGGTTTTGTGGCCTGCCTTGCGCTCGCTTTTGCTTTGCTCCCGCGCCCGTCCGTCATGCGAAGCCTTGCAAATATCTCCTCCACTACGACAGCGGTAGCGACTGTATCAAGTTCTACACGTACTGATCCGCAAGTTTCTTCGCTATCCAACGCAAAACCAAGACGAGCCCACCAATCTCCGACGCCCATACCTGTTCTTATCTCGTCGACGACAGCGGCAGTACATCAATCAGCCTCCACGAGCGCCCCGCTTGCGGCCGTGTCACTTTCTATAATCGATCCCGATGGCAAAAACATCTTTGCGGTTGATCTCAAACTAGGCGCCGATGCCTGCGACGTTCTCGCTGAGGCAAAGGCAGAAGGAAAAATTCACTCTCTTACGCTCGACGACTCATATAAGGCGAGTTTCGGTAGCGCTTATGCTCGTGAAATCAACGGCTATAGCAACGACTGGACATTTACGGTGAACGGCGCTAAACCCGAAGGCTGCTCGCTGATCAAACCTCGGGCAGGAGACTCTATTGTGTGGACGTTTGGGGGATGAGCGCGGGCTTTCGTCGCATTGCAAGCAATGTCTCGTATGCGCCGAAAAGCGTTGCCGTATAGAAGAAGTCGCCGAGCAGGGTTCCTTGAAAGAATGGAATGCCTGCTATATATGAAGTTGCAAGGCCAGAGAGGCCTGGTCCGTACATTCCGCCAAGCCACACTGCTGCGTTGGTGATGAGGAAAAATTGTACGCTGCAAAACATGCTGGCACCCACAATTGCAACGGGGTGTTTGTGGTTTTTGAGCCAGAGGCCCACGAGACCGGAGATGATAAATGATGCATACACCGCAGGAAGCGCTGAGTGATATAGCATGAGAGGCGAATAGAGGTGCGAAAAATTAAATGCGGGAGAGCCGAATGGGTTTATGTAGAGGAGGAGATAGTCGGATATGAGCATTGCAAGGAGAGGAGCAAGGAAGGCGTAGCGGCGAGTAAGGTATACACCACCAAAGAGCGCCATTGCGCTTATCGGCGCAAAGTTTGGCATGTGTGGTACGAGACGAGCGAGCGCGAGGGCGAATACAATACCTATAGGTAATGCGAGTGAGCGAAATGTCTTCATGGAGTCTCTATAGTAACCCGAATAATGAAGTAAAGAATGAAACTGTTCCGTGCCAAAACCAGGAAAGGAATCCGCCGCCTGAATTTGCAGCGCTTGCGGTTTGCGATGTGATATTTGGAGTAAGTAGCGTTTGCAGCACTGGTGTTCCAATCGTCGATTTTTTCTGCGCGGGTGTGTGTGCTGGGACAGGGGCGTGATTAGCTCCTGTGTTTTGGGTTGGAATTTGATTTGTGAGCGGTGTCGTTATGAATGGCGTTGCTCTAGTTGTTGAGCCGACCCCTAGCGTAGTTTTAATGATTCTCTGAGAGGAAGACGCCGTTGCGAGTGTAGTTGTGGCTACAGCAAACGTGGTGCTGGCAAGGTCGCTTTGCGCAAGGAGAGCAGCGTTACCTCCCCCACCACCTCCTCCTACGGCGATTGGCATGGGCTTTGCAAATTGTCCTAGCAGATTATCCCAGTCCCATCCTGATGCTGCATACACTGCGTATGCGGTGCTCCATACGCGGCTGCTTACCGAATCGCTTGTGGGCCGAACGCCGCCATCTCCTTGCTGCGCCGCGGCGATTGCGTCGGTAGGCAGGTAGCCGCTTGTAGAGGACCATATTCGAGCATTTGTGGAGTCATCGAGATTGGTCGCGTTGATAAAGATTTGCACCCAGCTTGTGGAGTCTATGTTGCCCCAGCCGCCGTCTCTTTGCTGTGTGTTGATGAGGTACCCCCCGCCCATTCCAAGTGCTTGCCCGAGCGCAACTGGCGATACGTTTGTTCCGACAAAGAACTGCGGTAATACTTGAAGCGCGGCTGCGGTCATATCCGGATTCTCGTCCCACGAACCATCGGTTTTTTGCTTTGAGATAATGAATGTTGCTATTTTTCCCATCATGTCGTTTGAAGTGGGGTAGCCCGCCGCATGGAGCGCGAGGAGAGCGAAAATGTCGTCGTTGTCGAGCGTAGGATCACCGATTTGCGTACCGTCGAATGATGTAACGATGGGGGTGATGTAGTCGCGGCCAGTTCCAGAATATGGGTTGATACCAAAGTCTTCGAGTGCAAGTGCGTGACGCTCGTAATCTGTAACTGATGAAAGAGTGGGGTTTGCAGCGCGCAGGTAATTTGCTAGTGCGGTTTTTGCGCTGCTTGTGCTTTGCGTTGCAAATGCCATGGCGACCCAATCGGTAATCATGTCGGATCCAAAAGATCCGTCGATATTTTGATGTGCTTCTAGGTACGATACTGCGCTCGGAATAGCAAGTGTTTGATGTGAAATACCGCCTCCTCCACCCCCGCCCCCTCCGCCAGAGGGTTGTGTAGGTGCACTAGTGGTCGCCGTTACAGTAAGTGGTACATGAGGAGAGTAGTAGTCCTCTGCTATGCCGACCTCGTACGTGCCTGTCTTATTAAGTGTGAACACAGCCTGTCCGTTACTGTCGGCGCTCGATGTAGCCACTTCGGTATACACCCATG
>JAYTRG010000055.1:0-6470 GCA_043746305.1 Candidatus Parcubacteria bacterium | reverse complement strand
CATGTCCTATTTTTGTACCTCGGGACACTGAGCCTAGCCGCATTCATTCTAGTCTCCTATCGACGGTGGGAGCAGCTCGTCATCTGGATTTTCTTTGCAACAACAATCTCTGCTATGCAGTGGGCTCAGGGAGACCTGGCTCTTTTGGATCGAGTAACGAGCATCGCTTATATCTCCTTACTTTCTGTTTCATATGCAGTAACCGCATTTGCACTATGTCTACGGAAACAGAATGAGGCTTCGCGCTTTGGAATCATTCTCTTATATGCGACGCCCATATCTTACATGGTGCTTGTTGCGCCACTTGTTCACGGGGAATCTGAAACGATCTTCCTCGCCGTGGCCGCTTTTTACTTCGCCGCCGCGAGTATTATGCGTATATTGATCAAAACTGATGCCGCAACAAAGCTTTCTAATGCAGCGCTCACTTTCGCTTTGAGCTTTTTCGCAATTTTCACCGCGACACATTTTTGGAATGACGCACATTCTTCTACTATGATCTGGGCGGCAGAAGCGGTCGGTGCAGTATTTTCAGGAATCTTTCTTCGCGCGTTCGGAGCGAGAATCGTTGGGATTGTGCTAGCCTGTTTTACTGTTCTTAGCATGCTTTCCTTTGATATGCCGCTTGCGGATGGTGCCAGATTCCTCGCCAACGAGCGCACGGTCATTATGGCAACGGTGACCCTGGCCTGCGGCGCTCTATATGTTGCATACAAGCGCCTTTCCGATACGGGTGCCTCCGATACAGAACGCCAGATTGCAAAATTTATTTTTTGCGCGTTCTTTTTTTTGATACCGTTTTTGTGGATCGGACTTGAGACGTGGAATTTTTCCAACTTCCCCTCGCTTTTCGTCACGATATATTGGACTTTCTATGCGTTTTGCGCAGCCATATTTTCTCTGTTCATCCGCGAACCGCTCCTGCGCTACCTTGCATACGGCGCAGGTTTGATAGCCGTACTTGGTCTCGTATGGAGCGCAAATACGTTACCCGCAGAGTGGTACCAGCCATTTTGGAATTTACGTCTGGTAGGTGCGGCAGTTTCAATTGCATCGGTACTGACATTCGCGTATCTCCTTAAAAAGGCTGCGGGCATCTCGACTAACGACAAAGCTGCTGGAGGTTGGCTCATCGGCACTGCTTTTATTTTGGTACTTTGGTACATCAATGCTGAAGTTCTTCAATACTTCAATAGCCAAATAGCCCAGCGTGGTCAGCAATACGCAGCTGCGACGGCGGTTCTCGAGAGCACCAAGCGTGTGGCCCTGTCATCGGCATGGCTCTTGTATAGCTGCGGCGTCCTCGCATATGGCATCGCGTGGCGATCGAAGATTGCTCGATATGCGAGTATCGGTCTCTTTACCTTCGTTGTTTGCAAAGTTGGCCTCTACGATACGGCAACCATGAACGATATCTACCGATTTACTTCCTACATGTCACTGGGGCTCATTTTCCTTGCAGTGGGATATGTTTATTGGAAATACAAAGACCGCATATTGAATTTTGTACAGGCGAAAAACCTTTCCGCTACATTTCCATCGCAACCAATGTCATTATAAAAAATAGTATACATCGCTCATCCTTATGTTTTGTCATCAATGCGGTAAAGAAATTTCGGCTGGAGCTCAGTTTTGTACGTTCTGCGGCGCGAACATAACCTCTCCCGTGCCAGGTGCGTCTATCAGTCCTTCGGTACATGCTCCAACCACAACAACGCCGCATACGGTGCGCGAGCCAGCATCGATAGGTACTCGCTTGGCAAATTACTTCATCGACTATATTGTCATATATATACTAACAGTAGTTGTGGGCGTCGTACTCCTGTTCATCTTTCCCTTTCTAGCATTTATTGTATTTTTCTTCGGTCTATTCATCTACTACCTTGTATTCGAGAGCATATGGCAGCGAACGCCGGGTAAGTGGGTAACGGGCACCAAGGTGGTAATGTGGGACGGATCGAAGCCCGACTTCCCGCATGTTCTCGGTCGTTCTTTTGCAAGACTTATTCCGCTTGATTGGGTTTCATTCCTCTTCAACAGCCATCCGATAGGATGGCACGATTATGTATCGGGCACCATGGTAGTTTCGAAGGACTATACAGCCGATGACGTGCGGCAGATCGATGCAACAAAGCAAAAGAGCTCCGTCGGAGCCATCGTTGCGGTAGTGATCCTCGGCGGACTATTCATGATCGCGATAGTAGGTCTTTTGGCTGCGATCGTTTTAACTTCGCTGAGTGCTGCTCGTGCAAAAGGGCATGATGCGGCATTAATGAGTGAGCTGCGCTCCACCGCTTTGGATCTTGAGCTCTATGCCTCGGCATATGGCACGTACCCGGACTCGCTGGACAAATTAGCATCTTCAACCAATGCATATTCGTTTGATCTGAACGAAATTCACTACAGCCGCTGCACTCCAAAAAGCTACCACATGGCCGTTTCACTCTCAGAAGCGACTGCTTTCGACAGGGCCGCTGCAAAAAGCGGCCCGTTGTGCGATGGAGACCCGATAGACGCGAGCAAAAACGGCACATGCACACCATCTGATTCCGGTTCTTACTGCTATGACGTTGTGCAGGTTTCTCAAGACAGCGCCACAACAACCAACGCAAACCGCAGCGGAGTCAATTTTCTTCAGTAATCGCGCTCCAAAAATTTCCATCGGCACAGTGCATGTGATTTTTGCGGCAAAATTCATTGTGCAACATCGCAACCATTTGACGTCAACGCATCACTCACAGTAAAATGCACGCACATTCATTTTTTCTGCATGTCTCACGACACAACAAGCATTTCCGTCGATGACAAGAAACAACCCGTAACTACTCTCGCACCGCAACAGACCGGAGAAACCCGCTCTTTTGTACTCTATACCGTTATCGCTTTTGCCGTTGCGGTCCTGGTGCGCATACTTGTTGCCGCTCCGTATCTTGTTTCCGGCCCTTCGATGGACAACACCTTTCACAATGCGGATTATCTGATTGTTCAAAAGTACTCGGCATGCGTACCACTTACATCAAGCTGCGTTACCTGGGGAGCCCCGCAACGCGGTGACATAATCGTATTTCGACTGCCGCAAAATCAATCGCAAACGCTAATAAAACGAGTCATTGGCATCCCGGGAGACACCATAACGATTAACGGTATTAACGTGAGAATAAAAAATCAAGTTCACCCCGAAGGCATCACGCTCTCAGAGCCATATATCACACCCGAGGATGCGGGAGGACCAACTGGAGAAACAATTACTTTGAATGCCGACCAGTACTTTGCTATGGGAGATAATCGTCATGTCTCGTTTGACTCCCGCTCATGGGGTCCGCTTCCCACGGAAGACATTATCGGACGCGTCGTACTTCGCCTGTATCCGTTTACTCAAATAGGACTGACGCCAGGCGAGGCCCGGTATCAGTAAAGCAATTTTTTTAACTCAGTTTTATAAGCGCTCATTAGCAAAACAACCTATCAATATGCTTCATATCAAAGGAACACCGTTTCAAAGCACCGCCGCATTTCTCTCAAACGCTGTTCGTGTTGCAGAGTTTTATGGATTCGAGTCAATGGATAATCTTCCCCGAACACGCTCGACCAATCGCCCCCTCGCACCAGGCGCAAGGCCCGACACCGATATCATATTCGCTCGCAAAGACGAAAAAAGCCTTCCTGCAGTCGCACGCAAATTAACTTCGATAAATCGACCATATCCGCTTTTAGTGTGGCGGAGCATAGCACTCGGCGCTTCACAGGGCGGAGGTTTTTCGTTTGAACTTCATGCCATCGGTATATCGAACGCTATCGCAGAGGCACTTCTTATTGTGGTAGCCAACGCGATTCTCGAAGAATCAGGAATGAAACAACGATCGCTGATGCTGAGCAACATGGGCGGTCCGGAAAGTTCTTCGCGATACAACCGCGATGTCGCCACTTACCTGCGCAAACACATCGATTCGATTGCGCTGCCGTTGAGACCGCGCGCTACAACTGACCCTATCGGCACTTTGGTACAACTGATAGAACGTGGGCATCCTGCAATTTCACGAGCACCGCAACCTATGGACTACCTCAGTGAAGAGGAGCGACGACGGTTTTGGGATGTGCTCGAATATATTGAGATTATTGGTATTCCATATGAACTATCGGGAACCATCGTGGGGAGCCGTGACTGCTGGGCGCAGACGCTTTTCGAGATAATGGGCGAAGATAGCGTCTCGGGTGATCGTGTCCCCCTTGCGTTTGGCGGAAGATACGATCCTCTCCTTAGTCGTTTCGCACGCAAGCCAGTCTCTGGCGCGATTGTCTCTATCGCCGTAGAAGAGCGCGGCGCCTCAAATTTAAAACCGCTCCACACGGGTGTTCGCTCCATGTATTTTGCGCACCTCGGGTCAGAAGCGAGACGCAAATCGCTTCCGTTACTGGAGAGCCTCAGACAAAACGGCATTCCGGTATACCACTCGCTTTGGAATGAGCGTATAGGGGAACAAATGGCAGCCGCTTCAAATTTAGCAACACCTTTTGTGCTTATTATGGGACACAAAGAAGCCATGGAGGGCACTGTATTAGTGCGAGAAGTTGCCACAAACTCTCAAGAATCGATTGCGCTACCTGAGTTGCCGGCCTATCTAAAGAGAAAGCGTGTTCCGATGCTTGCGGCGCAATGATTATCGTGCTAATTTGACGTCTCATGGCAATACAAGCAGAAGTAGTAAAAAGTGGCAACGAAAACCCTCTTGCAACCATTCGCAAGTTTAGTCGCCGCGTCCAAGGAGTGGGGCTCGTCAAACACCTTCGTGCGACTCGCTACCACAGCCGCGACATATCCAAAACAGTACAGAAAAAGAAAGCGCTCAAGATGCTAAAACGACGTCACGATTACCATAAAGCAATAAAGGAAGGGAAAATCGCCGAGCCAACGCGTCGATACCAACCTCGCCAAGAAAGTACCCCACGCCCTACAGGCACCGGCCTCGGAGAGGCGACTCCAATCGCTCGATAAATGGTTCCGTTGGTACAGGTACGGAAAACTGTACGGGGCTCGATTCCCTTGTTGCCATATCACGAACTTACCGAATATGTCCTCGGCAAAACCTATGAACTTTCTATCGTAGTATGCGGCGACCGCTTGTCGCGCAAACTAAACAAAAATCATAGAAAAAAAACCTACGCCGCAAATGTACTTTCGTTTCCTCTTGCACATGGGGAGGGCGAAATTTTTCTTAATATTCGCTGTGCTGCGCGCGAAGCAAATCGATACAAGATCTCGCTCCGTTCACGATCTGCTCTGCTTTTTGTCCACGGTCTTTTTCATTTAAAGGGATTGCAACATGGCAATATCATGGAAAGAGAGGAAGCAAGCGTTTTAAAAAAATTTCGACTCCTCTAAGTTGTCAGGCGACTTGTCCACGATATCAGCGCGCTGGGAACATCGCCTCTCCGGTTGTATAATGCCATCATGTCTGAACGTGTCTATACTGGCATTGATATTGGCACGTATCATATAAAAACAGTCATTGCCAAACCATCTGAAAGTCCCGAAGGTCCCATGCAAATAATAGGAACCGGCACTGCGAGCTCTCGCGGTATGCGTCACGGATATATTCTCGACGTATCCGAAGCAACAAAAGCAATAAAAGAAGCACTTGGCCGCGCCCAATCCGCTGCAAAAGTACGCGTGAGAGGTGGTCGAATTGCGGTCGGTGGCGTAGGACTCGACGAGATTCGAGCGAGCGGTATAACAACGCTCACGGCCTCCGGTGGAATTGTTACAAATGCTGCTATATCGCGAGCAAAAATCGAAGGCCAAAAACAAGCCTCGTCTCGGCTTCTCAACAGAACTGTTCTGCATTCCATACCGCTCGAGTATCGAATCGACGGTGAGATAGTGCTCGGCTCCCCCTTAGGTCTCCAAGGCACAAAACTTTCAATGAAATCCCTCATTATTGCAGCGCTCGCACAACATCACGATGACGCGCTTGAAGCGGTGGAGGCCGCCGGCATTGAGGTAGAGGGCGTTATGGCCTCACCGCTTGCTGCTTCCCTTGTTACCCTTACCAAAGCGCAAAAGATGGCGGGTGTGGTACTTGCAAATATCGGGTCCGAAACACTCTCCGTAGTGGTGTACGACAACGACCTGCCGGTTTCTCTAAAAATATTTCCTATCGGAGCTTCCGATATAACCAATTCAATCGCACTTAATTTCCAAATACCGCTCCATGAAGCCGAGCAACTGAAACGCGGCGGAGTTTCAGGTGCCGATATATCTCAAAAGCAAATGGATAAGCTGATCGGCACAAAATTAAAAGAGATGTTCACTCTGGTAAACACTCACCTCAAAGAAATAGGTAGAGAAAAACTTCTGCCCGCCGGTATTGTTATTACGGGTGGTGGAAGCGGCATTACCTCTGCTGCTGAAGTTGCGCGCGCCGTTATGAAATTACCCGCCCAGTCGTCGCAATTCGGCGCCCTATCACGGG
>JAYTRG010000054.1:0-3443 GCA_043746305.1 Candidatus Parcubacteria bacterium | reverse complement strand
TCGAACTGTCTATCGCCGAATGAGCTGGTCCTGAAAGAAGGCGCTGCGGTTATGTTTACCCGAAACAACTTTGAAGTGGGATATGTGAACGGGACGCTCGGCACTGTCGAGGCATTTGACGATTCGGGCGCGCCGCTGGTACGCACTAGAAATGGGAATCTCATAGGCGTAGAAGCCGAGGAGTGGGCGATGCAAGATGGGAATATGGTCTTGGCCAAGCTTATCCAACTGCCATTGCGGCTCGCTTGGGCTATAACTGTGCACAAAAGCCAAGGTATGTCGCTCGACGCTGCAATCATAGACCTTGGCGCTGCCTTTGAATATGGGCAGGGCTACGTTGCGCTTTCGCGGGTACGATCGCTCGGAGGGTTATTTCTTGTAAGCATGAGCGAGCGAGCGCTTATGCTGCACCCAGAAGTAATTGCGAAGGATGAAGAATTTCACAAACGTTCAGCGTTGGCGCAAACGCGGTTTGCGAGGTTGTCTGTATCTGACAAATCCAATATGCAAGAAAACTTTTTGCGAGCTATTGGCGGCAAAGCACCGCTCTTAGAGCAATCGGAAAAAAAAGAATCAAACATAGGGCAACGCGCTAAACAGCGGGAGACATATCCTAGCGCCGGCAAACCGTGGGCGAGCGCAGACGACAAAAAACTCCAAAAAATGTTTGAAAATGAAGTCTCAGAACCAGAAATTGCCGAAAAATTTGGTCGCAAGCCCTCAGCAATCCACGCCCGTCTCGCGCACCTCGGACTCGTGGAAGACTACTGGGCGAAAAAACAAGGCAAGAGAAAGAAAAACTGAATTAGCCGGACTTTCCGGATTGCATTACCTGCAAACCCCACTCGCAAAATAAGTACAGTACGGTACACTTGTCTTTTAATGGCCGAGAGACATTTTGGTGACTTGCTGGGAGCTCGTTTTTCGAAGGGGTTTTTACTGTGCGTAGGACTCGATAGCGATTTGGAGGTAGTGCCAGAGGCGGTGCAGCAGAGTAGTGTGCAGGACACCCTTTTCGCGTTTAATCGCGCCATCATAGACGCAACTCAAGACCTCGTTTGTGCCTTTAAACTTAACAGCGCGTTTTATGAAGCGCACGGCGATATAGGGGTTTCTGCTCTCCGCGAAAGCATTCAATATATCCATGATCATGCACCGGAGGTGTCGGTAATACTCGACTCCAAGCGTGCCGACATTGGCAACACGAATCGATACTATGCAGATTATTTTTTCAGCTACTTAAACGTTGACGCGATTACCGTGCCGCCGCTTCTTGGCAGTGAAGCCCTCCAGCCATTTCTTGAGCGCGGAGATAAAGGAATATTTGTGCTCTGCCGTACTTCAAATCAGGGCGCGGGAGAATTTCAGGATTTGCTAACAGATGGCACCGACGCTGGCCTTTTGGCGCAAGAGCCACTCTATAAGATAATCGCAAAGCATGTCGCCGAAAAATGGAATATGCGAGATAATTGCGGTTTGGTTGTCGGTGCAACCTATCCAGAACAGCTCAAAATTGTGCGTTCGGTAGCACCTAAACTTCCCATTTTGCTGCCTGGCGTGGGAGCACAGCAAGGTGATTTACAAAAAAGCGTTAGGGCAGGCAAAGACGCAAAGAATGCGGGTCTCATTGTATCCGCCTCGCGTGCGGTTATATTTGCTTCGTCCGAAAATGATTTCGCCGACGCAGCGCGCATAAAGGCGATGGAATTACATGGCAAGATAGGGTCAGCTCTGTTAGAATAAAAAATATGACCGAAGAGCAAGTTCTGCAGTTGCTTCAAGATGTTGGTGCGTTTCGCGCCGGACATTTCGTATTTACCTCGGGTCTGCACGCTGATACGTATATAAATAAGGATGCGATTTATCCGCACGTGAAAGAGCTCAGTCAGTTGTGCAAAGAGATGGCAGCGCGCTTTGCACACGACGATATCGACGCTGTCGTAGGCCCCGCTGCAGGGGCAGTAATTTTATCTACCTGGACTGCGTATCACTTGGGCGAACTGCGCCAAAAGGAGGTGTATGGGGTTTATGCTGAAAAGGACGGCGAAGGAGGCTTTGTAATTCGTCGCGGGTACGATCGACTCATCAGCAACAAGCGCGTCTTGGTAGTAGAGGATCTCACCACAACGGGAGGTTCCATAAAAAAGGTGATAGATGCGGCCCGCTTAGTCGGAGCGCAGGTGATAGGTGCGGTAGCTATTTGCAATAGAGGCGATGTGACCGTTGAGCAAGTGGGAAACCCTGGAAAATTTGAGTCCCTCGTTACCCTTCAGCTTGAACAGTGGCCTGAAAACATATGTGAATTATGCGCTGCCAATATTCCAGTAAATACCGACATTGGTCATGGCAAGGTATTTTTACAAAAGCAGGAGAAGTGAGACTCTGATAGTACAATTTTCATGTTATTTTTAACGTAATCATATATGTCAAAAATGAAATGGACTATCATTGTTGTAGGGATACTTTTGGGAGGAGTATTTTTTATGTTGTATCGCGCGAAAACCCCTGTCACAAAGCTCTCTTCACCAACTGTTACAGCAGCTGATGGAAGCGGTAAGCCGTCGCCCGCCTTGGACACTGCAATTAAAAATGCACTGAACGCATCTTCGAGTGCAGAGACGATAAGTCCTAAAGCGGCTACTATTAGATATGACGGTACTACTTTTGCTCCCGCAAACGTGACAGTCATGCAAGGGGCCACTGTTACCATTACCGACACCGTTGGCACTATGTGGGTTGCGTCAGATCCGCACCCTACGCACACCGGCTACGATGGTACGCCGCTTTCGGAGCACTGCAAACTAGGCTACTTGGGAGCCGCGCCGTTCGACCAGTGCTCTGTCGGATCCACCTACACCTTCGTCTTTAACAAAGTGGGTGCCTGGAGCTACCACGATCACAAAAATTACGAAGCGCACGGCATCGTTACTGTAGTTGCTAAATAGCTCATTATTCGCTCAGCATGAACGCTCCAGAGAATGTAAGTATTGTGGGGAAGCGAATACTTGAACTTCGATATGGAGAAAATCCACATCAAACTGCGGCCTTGTATCTCGAGCCGGTCACTACAAGGCCGTGCGTGGCCGGAGCAAAACAGATTCAAGGCAAAGAACTTTCGTACAACAACATTGCCGATGCTGACGCGGCATTTGAATGTGTCGCGGAGTTTACAGAGCCAGCGGTAGTGATAGTGAAGCACATGAATCCCTGTGGCGTCGCGTGCGGTGCGACACCGCTTGAGGCTTACACAAAAGCGCTCGCGTGCGATGCAGTGTCTGCCTTTGGTGGCATCGTCGCACTCAATAGACCCCTTGATGCGATTCTCGCCGCAGAATTATCTAAATTTTTTTTAGAAGTGATTATAGCGCCGAGTGTAAACGCGGACGCTCTCATTGTGCTTGCAGCAAAACAGAATATGCGTGTTCTTGAAACGGGCGGCATGC
>JAYTRG010000053.1:0-22819 GCA_043746305.1 Candidatus Parcubacteria bacterium | reverse complement strand
ATATCGTCTTCGAATTCTCTCGTGCTCCGCACCTTATCAGTATCCTCGCTTCGGAAAACTATAGAGCCTCCATTTTTTCGGGCAAAAAGATAATTTACCAGAGCCATTCGGGCAGTCCCCACGTGGCAATAACCGGTCGGACTAGGAGGAAAGCGAACACGAATGTTTGAGGTTGGCATCATATGCATACAAACTACTTATGCGCATAGTAATCGGGCTAATAGAAGAGGGCAACTAGGCATACGCAGTATATATATTATGTAGGTTCGTGCGAAATACCTATTTCAAGGAGTGTTTCAGCAATTTTACGAGCGGCATCGGGTTGTGCGAAATGCGCGGCTGCCTCGGCCATGGTCCGTCGCAATGCATCACTTGACATAAGCCGGTCTATTTCCGCAATGAGAACATGGGGCGAAAGATTAGCTTGCTCAACGACTGATGCCCCGCCGGCACGTGCGTATGAAAACGCGTTTTGTATTTGATCATGCGACACGTCGGAAGGAATGGGTATGAGTATACTCGGCTTGCCCCATGCAGCGATTTCAAAAATGGTACCGCTGCCTGCACGGGCAATAACTACGTTTGATGCACCGGCTGCCATTCGCAAGGCGAGGGCATTAAGAAGGCCATACGCCCGGTAACGCTCCTTATGCGGACTATCTCTTAGTATGACCGAAGCAATACCAGAGCACTCATTGAGGTTCGCTGCTCCAGTTTGATGAATAACATTGTAGCGAGTAACGAGCTCGGCCAGTGCATCCAGGAGAGTTTCGTTTATTGTACGCGCACCTTGCGAGCCGCCCATTACAAGGATCGTGGGGACGGCGGCATCCAAGTGAAGGAATTCGTAACCACCCTCCTTAAGAACTCCTAAAATTTCTTGCCTTACAGGATGACCAACGCGCGCAATTTTTGAACGTAGTTTCAGAGGGAATTCGAGCGATGCCTCGGGATGAGCAACAGCGATACGCTCTGCAAATCGCGCCGACCATAATGACACTCGCCCTGGCTTGGCATCGGCGTCATATAATACGACCGGAATGCGCAAGAGTTTCGCAGCGGCAAGAGGTGGGAACGCCGCGTATCCTCCCGTGCTAAAAAAAACATCGGGGTAAAGCGAATACACTGCGGGAATCGCGCGAAGAACACCTATGAGGGCGACGAATGAATCAATGATATTTAATATGCTGCCATATCGACGCAACTTCCCTGCTGGTATTGGTATGTACTCAATCGCATGTTCAATCAACGTTTGGGGATCAAAGGGTGAGGGGCCCATATAATAGAGATTCGGCATGAGAAGTCGCTTTTCCTCCGTGATGGCCTCTATGGCCTCTGTAACAGCGATATGAGGATAGAAATGTCCTCCCGTTCCTCCTCCTACAAACGCTATTTTCATGAGCGTATGCTAGGTAGTCGATATAATCGATTAGCATCCATCACTCCATTTTAGCACTTTTTTTCGAGAATTTTGAAATATTGAGGAGCACGCCTGCGCTCGCGAGCGAAATCAGAATCGCGCTGCCCCCTTGAGAGACGAAGGTCAATGGGATTCCAGTAAGTGGAAGTACGCCCAGCATTGCTGCAATATTGACGAATGCTTCTGTGATGAGGGTGGTCGAAAGGCCGCCTGCAAGGAGGGCACCAAATAAATCCGGTGCACCCGCCGCAATCGAAAATCCGCGCAGAGCAAGCAATAGAAAAAGTACAATAAGCCCTGCGGCTCCTACAAACCCGAGTTCTTCTGCTGCTACTGCGTAAATAGAGTCGCCCATGGGTTCGGGAAGATAAGTAAATTTTTGCACACCCTGCCCAAAGCCGCGTCCCAAAAATCCTCCAGAACCCACGGCGATGAGTGACTGGCGAATCTGGTAACCCTCGGTTTGTTGCCCCGCACCCGGGTTTATAAAGGTCATGATTCGATCCTTCACATAAGGGCGGATGGTTGCCAAGATTGCGAGCGAGACAAATCCTACAATGATTACCAGAGCCAAATCGCGCATTCGAGCGCCGGCCATAAAATAAATAGCGGTAATCCCGGCGACGACAATGGCAAGGGTGCCGAGGTCTGGTTGCAAGACAAGAATAAGAGCAGGCAGTGCGAGGATGCTCGCGTAGCCCCCAAGGCCGAATTTAATTGAATTGACCTTTAGTTTAGGATGTGAAAAAAAAGTGGCGGCTATGAGAACACCTGCGAACTTGAGTGTTTCTGAGGGTTGAATAGTAAGATGGAAAAGTGTAATCCAGCGCCTGCCGCCTCCGTGCATAGCGCCAATGTGCGGCACAAATACAAGACCGGTAAGAAGAATCGAAACCCCGAATAGGTATGGCGCGTATTTTTTCCAGATATGATAGTCGACTTGTGATGCAGCAATAAGCAAAACAAGTCCAAGGCCAATACCGAGCACAACGTGGTTGAATACTACGCCCTGCATGCCGTTCTGTCCGCGTGCAATAAGACCTATTGCCGCGGATGAAAATATCATGCACCCGCCTATCACAAGAATGGATAGCAACAATGCAAATAATTTATCAATTGACGCTCGTCTGCGCATTAGGTTATTGTATCGCGCTAAAGGGAGCGGAGGGATTGTTGTTCGTGTTTATAGGCCAATTTTGACCGCAGAGAGCGCAAGTATGACGCCTGCAAAGGCAAACATAATAGAGAGAATCCAGTACCGCATGACAACTTTATACCCAGGCCACCCCAGTGCCTCAAAATGGTGATGGAGAGGTGCTATACGGAGGAGTTTTTTGTTAAATACCATCCTCCAAGATACTTGCAGAATATTAGACAACACAGTTACAACCAATAGCATCCCAACAATGGGGAGCACTGCGATACCCACTCCTCCTCCCAGGGTATCGGTCATAAACGCGACCACAGAAAGAGAAAGCGTAAGCGCCATTGTGCCCGTATCGCTCATGTAAAAGCGAGCAGGTGGTATGTTAAACCACAGAAAGGCCAGGAGCCCTCCTACCGTAGCTCCGCAAAATGCAGAAAGGTCGACTTCGCCGTAAGAAAATGCAATGAGCGTGTAAGACGCAAAAATGGCAGCGAATACACCGCCAGAGAGACCATCGATGCCATCGATGACACCTGAGGCATACAAACCAAGAGACACGAGCATGAATAGCGGGACAACAAAAAAGCCAAGCTCGAGAGGAGCTCCGAACGGAATGTCGACAGACGTGACTCCGAGCTTAAGATAAAACCATAGGCCCCCGATTGCCGACAACAGAGCGACTATCGATAATCGAAATGAGAGCGGCAAGCCACGCGCTTCGGGCCGAACAGTAAGTACATCATCGACGAATCCAAAAAGAGCACCTGCTAGCATGGCCGCGAGCGGAATCCAAGTTTCGCTTCGAGAGAGGAAATTGAGTGATTTGAAGGTTGGAGATAATGGTGAAAGCAACCCAAGTAAAAGAGTTGTTATGAGTACGCTGCCCCATACGACAATACCACCAAAACGAGGTGCTCGTACCTCGGTTTCTTTGTGAAGTGCATTAAAATTTTCTGCGGGCGATCCATTGAGTGCTATTTTACCTGCGCGCTTTTTCCATGCTTTAAATTTGTATAGATAATGGGTAAGCAGCGGCGTAATTATAATACCGATGATGAAAGCCAGCGTCACGGGGATTAAAACTTGAATAGTGGGCGATACCATGTGAATTTATTAGCGAAGAGCAAGAGCTCTTTGGGTCGCAATTGCAAGCTGCTTCATATCGGCGAACCTGCCATCAAACGTGGAGCCTAATACAACGGCGCAGATAGTGTGACCGTTATCTCTAAAACAAATGGCCAGATTGCCGCCCGCGAGATCGGTGTAGCCGGTTTTCCCGAGAATTACGTTTGGCAGGACAGGGAGTGCCTCATCTGTATTAAGAGCGTTCACTCGGGTGCCATCGATTGATGTTACGGTAAAAGAAGTTTTTGTAGTAGCAGAAAAACGATCGGGCATTACTTGGACGGCATAGGCCAAAAGCGAAGCTATGTCGCTTGCCGAGCCATATGCGCCAGACTGTGTTGTGCTCATATCAAGCCCATTGTCGTTGAGAAAATACGTATGCGTGAGGTGAAGCGACTGGGCAAGGTTATTCATGCGCCATAAAGTGGCCCCCACGGGTGGTGAAAGGGGGTAGGCGTTGTGAATGGGCGCGTTTGCTATCTCTGCAAGCATATCGGCACCTTGGTTGGAGGAAACCGCAAGCGTAAAGTCAATGACATCCTGAAGTTTCCAACGCTCACCCGTTTTGAGAGAGCCGCCTGCATGCGAGTTGTAGCCTGAACCAAAGGGTATGGTTACGACAGTATCGCCCGGGAGTGCCTCTCCCACTGAAAGCACGAGCGCCACTTTGGTAAGCGAGGCAAGTGGCCACTGTACATCGGGATGGAGCGCGAACAAGACCTGTCCTGTGGTTTCATCTACCACAATCGCACTCTTAGCGCTGAGGGAAACTGATTCATAGGCCGATGTATCGATTTGAGACGGCTTCGCCATACTGACACTCGCAGCTGCCACCGTTGAAGCAGCTTGGGATGATGCGCTTGCGAGGTAGCCCCAGGTAAGGGATGCGGCCAGCGCAAAAACAGCAATCAACGTAACCTTTCCTACAAGGGGTGAAATTAAACTATGTCTGCTCTGTATCCCCGAGTTGCTCGTAATTGGATCTTCCATGGCTTTGAAAGGGCTTTTTCGAGTCTTCGAACACGGCCAATTCGCGGCGAATTATAGCATATTCAGGCAATTCTTCAGGGTTGGAAACGCCTAAATAGCCCACTAATTCTAGTGTTGGCGCGTAGCGATATTCCCGCACTTGTCCATCAGGATTCTGCCGCTCAATAAGGCCACGAGCGATGAGCGTGCGGATAGTTGAGGATGTATTAATGCCACGAATATAATCGATTTCAGACCGAGTAGACGGTCCTCGATAGAGGATTATCGACAGCACTTCAAGCGCGGCTTCGCCTACATCGCGCTGCAATAAGTGCATATAGGTGTCTCGCACCGCCTTTTCCACCTGAGGTGACGTAGCAAGAGTTACGTCCCGATCTGATGTAAGGATGGTCAAACCGCTTTCTTGTAAACGCTGCGCAAGAACATTGGCTGCCAGTCGCAAATTTTCTTCAGGCGCGTCTATTAACTGGGTCAACTTTTTCCACGAAAGCACCCCCCCTTCCAGAAAAAGAAAAGCTTGTATTTTGTTCGCTAATGTTTCTAATGTCTCGCTCATAGCAGTATTATTATATGCCGTAGCGCGGAATGCCTGCCTGCTGTTCGATTTCGATAATAATGTCCGCAAACAGTTGTTCCTGTACCACCGAGGCCGCGCCCAAGCGAACAAGCTCAAGCATTGCCAAAAAATATATAATGCGTTCCTCCCTGTTTGCGAATTGGGTTAGTTCTGCAAACGAGGCGCGTACTGCTCGCGTAAGGCGCAAACGTATCTCGGCGATTATTTCTTCGAGCGCGCGTTTGGGGGCAACGGCTATTTCCGCTATTTTGTCAATCTTAGGAAGTGCTTGTAGGAGCCGTGCTGCAGCGATTGCTATTGAAGTTCTGTTTACTTCGCCGGGCGAAAAATAAACCGCGCGAACTGGCGCTGCTCGGGCAAGTATGCGCGCACGGACTCCCCAATCGCGCTTGAGGAGCTTTGCTGCACGGCGTACCACCGCAAGGCGCGCGAGCCTGCGTTCAAGTTCCTCTACCCCCTCGCGCTCATCCTCAGTAAGTTGGAGCGAAGGAAGTAGCGACCGAGATTTAATCAGAAGCAGTGTCGAGGCCACAAGAATGAACTGTGCGGTCTCTTTCATGGGAAGTTCAGGCAATGATTGAACATGAGCGATATATAAATCGCATACCTCAGCCAAGTGAATTTCAGAAACCGAAAGCTTGCGCGCCTCAATTAAATCAAGAAGCAGTTCAAGAGGGCCTTCAAATTGCGAAGACTTGAGAGTAAATGTGGTATGCATGCATTATTCAAACAAAGGGTCTTCGGAAAGTCTTGCATCTATACGTGTCATGTCACGCGGAAAAGATGTGGCTTCCTTTACGTTGGGGAGTTCAAGCATACGAGCGGTGAAGCGCTCGAGTCCGGTAGAGCTTCCTCCGTGCGGTGGCATGCCGTATTTGAACGCCATCAAGTAAAAATGAAACTTGGCTGGGTCAAGTTGGCGCTCTTTCATTTTTGCAATCAGGGCGTCGTAGTCGTGAATGCGCTGCGCGCCACTGTTAATCTCAAGGCCTCTAAATAAGAGATCGAAGCCGCGCGAAAATGGCGCCTCGGTGGGGTCTTCGTATGTATAAAAAGCGCGCTTTCTTGTTGGAAAGCGTGTAATAAAGACGAAGTCGGATTTCCTTTGCTCGCGCGCCCAAGCGCAAATATTGCGCTCGTGCTCGGGTTCCATATCTGGCTCATGTGGTACGCCAAGAATGTCGTGCGCTTCGGCAAGGGTAAGAATCGGAAACTCGTCAGGTAGCAAAGGTTCCGTAGTATTGAAGCGCCCGAACATATCTGTATGCTTTTTCTCTGCAAATCGAACAGTGTCTTTGATGACCTCTTGCAGTACCATCATCGGTTCGCGCTCACTCTCGATGTACCCCATTTCGAAGTCGAGACAGGTTGCTTCTGAAAGATGCCGTGTGGTCGCACTCTTTTCCGCACGAAATATTTTAGCCACTGTGAAGGCGCGCTCAAATGGCCCCACCATAATCTGTTTGTAGAACTGCGGTGATGTAGCAAGGAATGCAGAGGTGTCTTTAAAGTAATCGACCTTAAAAGCCGCCGCCCCGCCTTCTGCGTCGCCTCCTACGAGCGAAGGGGCTATGAATTCAGTAAAGCCTTGCCCTCGTAAAGAATCACGGTAGGCGTTCAGTATCGTAGCTTGCATATGGAAAATATCTTGACTGCGAGCAGTGCGCAGCGTGAGCGGCAAATTATCGAGATGCGTCTCGAGGTTAAGTTCCGAGTCAAGATCAAACGGAAGTGACTGAGCTTTGCCGAGGATTTCTAGAGCCTCAATTCTAAGTTCAATGTCGCCATTTTCTTTGTCTGGGTTCGTGTTTTTTTCGGGACGCTTATTTACGATTCCCTGGACCTTTAGCGCGTACATCTGGCGAATTTCCTTGGCTTCCTCGAGCAAGGGGGAGCCGGGAGGAATCACCGCTTGCACCGAGCCAGTCATGTCCTGCAGCTCAAAAAAAACCAGCTTTCCTTGGTCTCTGCGCACTTTGACGGAAGCACCGAGCGCGATATTTTGTCCGACATAATCGTGTAAGTCACCAATGAAAATCCGATTCTGCATATGTGAACTATAACGCAACTCCAATTTTTTCTCGAACCGTTGCCATTTTGGCACTCGCACGAGCACGAGCTTTCTCTGCACCGTCTTTTAAAACCATTTTCACCTCTTGGTCGGAAATCTCCTCACGACGCTCTCGCATGGGACCGACAAGAGCTTCTATGTCATCAACCAGGGCGTCCTTGAGTGCCTTGTACTTACCCGCATGATCTTCGTACAATTTCTCTAAACTTTCTCCTTGGCGGAAAAGTTTGTGTACCGCGTACACGTGTTCCGGCTTGTCTCCCTGAGAGTCGGTAACAATACTCATTACGGCTTTGGCGATTTCATCTTTGCTGCCAAAAAGCGGGATAGTATTTTTGTAACTCTTACTCATTTTCTGTCCGTCGGTGCCTGGAATTGTCGCTATTTCAGCCGATATCATTTCCTTCGGTTCTTTGAATGTATTGCCGAACTTATTATTAAATTTTGCTGCAATTTCTCGCGTGTATTCAACATGCTGTTTTTGGTCTTTTCCTACGGGAACGACGTCCGTATCGTACAAAAGAATATCAGCAGCCATGAGGATAGGGTAATCGAACAACCCGACGTTGGTTTCTAGTCCGCGTGCTTCTTTATCTTTGTAGGCGTGGGCGAGTTCAAGAAACGACATTGAGACGAGCGTATTAAAAATCCAGCAGAGCTCGGTGTGCTCTAACACATCTGATTGCTTAAAAACAATTGCCTGCTTCGGGTCAACTCCAGCAGCAAGATAATCGCGCGTAATATCGAGTATGTTGGCACGCAAGTCGGCCGGATCTTTGACGGTGGTGAGGGCATGGTAATCGACTATCATCAGTGTACTATCGTATTTCGTGTGTAAGTCGACTACAGGCTTCAGCGCAGCAAAATAATTTCCGATATGTAATGCTCCGGAGGGTTGCAGCCCGGTCAATAATCGTTGCATAAGTTGAGTGTACTATGCGGCTGGGAGCTCGACAATGAATTTGCTCCCCTTCCCTGCTCCTTCGCTTTCTGCCCAGATTTTTCCCTTGTGTGCTTCGACAATCTGTTTGGCGATATAGAGGCCATATCCTGTAGAGTGGACGTTGATTTTAATGGAGTCTTTGCCTCGCCCGCCTTCGGTGAAGAGATGAGCCATGTCCTCTGGAGTAACTCCGACCCCTGTGTCTTGCACCACCACTCGCGCACCTTGCTTCTCTTGAGTCAATGAGACTGTGACGCTACCCTCAGGAGTATATTTAACGGAGTTATCAATGATATTACGGATAACGTGCTGCGCAAGCTTCTCCTCATCGCCATCAATGCGAATGGCGTTCTGTGGCGCTATGTATACCAGCTTGAGGTTCTTCTGCTCCGCAGATGGACGTAAATCGGCAATCACCCGTTCAATTGAGGCACCAAGATCAAATTTGTCTTTTGCAAACGCAACTGCCCCCTTCTTAAGGTTTGAAGCGTCGAGTATGTCCATTACTGTATTCACTCCCTTTCGCACATCGGCAAGCGCAAGATTTGCCATCTGCGTCAACTCCGGAGTTATATCACCGTAATCGCCTTCTATGATCGCTGAAAACGCCGCCTGGCTTTTGGCGAGGTAACCCTTAATTTCGTGACTTATGAAGTGCAGCAAACTTTCTTGCGCTACATTTACTATCTCTAAATCCTTTTCCTGCTTCTCAATAAATTCGCGCTGCTCCACTTCAAGTTTTACGCTACGAATAAGATATAACCCAATTACGAACGTAAACACAAGTATCACTACGTTAAAGATTATTTCCTCTATCGACTTCGATATAATTAGACGAATGATGGTGAAAACATTGAGAAGAAGCGTCAAAAATTGCGCGGTCAGAACCTTTACATTAAAAAGGCGATATTTCAAAATTGCATAGGCAATAAAAAGGGCACCAAAGGCGACGGAAAAGTTGGTTACCGGAGGAATAGCAATGCCATAGACCGGTAAAAAATTCATGCTGCCACCAACGTAGGCTATAAACGAGGCGACGAAAAAATAAACGGCTCGCTGTCGAAAAATTGGGTCGCGCGCGCGAGTTCGATACTCATGAAATATCAGCAAAAGAGATAGGGTTATCAAACATGGGAAGATCGTCATGAAGTATAGGTAAAGTCCGCCTGGAGGAGTGTTGTAGTAAATGCTGCCAAATAGAAGGGTTACGTTATTTATAATGAAGTGCGTGTAGAGATCGAATACAAGAAAAAGTGCTGCTACGGTGTATAGCGCACTGAGTAGGAATATTTTGTAACGAAGATAGAATTTACTTTGCGTGAATTCGAGGGTGAAGTGTGTATAGAGGAATGGATTTAAAATGAGTCCCAGGTAAGATACTCTCCACCAATATGCAGCGTTATCGGGCGATTGCGCAAGTGTAACCATATAAAATCCCCAGGCCCAGGTTGCAATGGCGAGACAAAACATGCCCCAGATGTAATGCGAACGCTCGTTTCCCACTATGAACATCAACGTTGATAAGAACAGCATGGAGAGTGCGATCGAGAGCGCAACCCAACCTGTTAGAGATATAGCTAAGAACATAAAGCCTCATGCACAATCTTACGAAGAATGAACACGGGGTCTTCACCAAGGCTTTCCTTATGCAATTCAACAAGCGTGTGTGCATTATCGAATATTTTAGGAAAAGCTGGCTCAGCCAAAAAACTTTCAGTCTTGTTGTAAAGCGGCAGCAATTCGGGACGAGCGCGCAATTTGTCGTGAAGGCAGCTAATTCCGGATTCGCCAATGCCGCAAAATTCGACCGGTACAGGATGTCCTTGCTCTTCCTCAATTATGCGATGGAACAATCCAGCTGTCAGGTTTGTTTTGCCGTTGGTAATATGAAACGTAGAGTGCGTTAGCCTATCCTTTAAAAATAGTTCGCAAATAATGGCTGCCGATTGCTCTCCGCTTACCACGTCCATAGCACTATCCTCTGAACCGAGCACGTATGGTAGCTTGCCGCTCGCGATCATTGTGATCAGTATTTTCATAAAGCTCGTAAGTCCTGCGGTAGAGGTGCCATTTGGGGTGTAGATAAGCGGCGGTCGAAATACAACGAGCGGCAGCCCTGCACTGCGCGCTGTTTTCTCCGCCTGGTACTTGGTTGCTTGATACGTATTGTTGAAACCTGCGTTGTGCTCAAACTCATCTTCAAGAATCGTTCCTGTGCGCTTTCCTGCAACCAGTGCGGTGCTGATGTATCCAAAGCGCTCTAGTTTCTTACAGCCCCGAGCAAAAGCAATAATTTCTTCCGTCGTTGCAACATTATTACGAGTCGCTTCTTCAAGGGGTGAGTTGAATCTAATCGAGGCAGCGGCGTGCAGAACGTGGGTAATACTAGATTGCAGGGCTGCGTAGGCTTCGGGTAAAAGACCGAGATGTGGCATTAGTAAATCACCTGCATGCACCTGAACATGCGCAGGCAGTGTTCCCTGAGCCGCCACGCGCTCTCGAGCCTCTTTTTCGGAAGCGCCTCTAATTAACAAGTGGAGACGAATATCGTTGTGATCGGCAAGGTTTCTAACGAGATAATCCCCGAAAACTCCCGTACCGCCAGTCAAAAATATTTCTTTCATACATTCTCTATGCGAGAATGCGCCCTCCTAATATCGGCAGGATCGAAATGATCAACCTGCAGCGCCTTTTCCGCAAGTGCCTCGGCTTCTCGTACCAGAGCCGCCTCATCTGCGGTTAGAGCGCCTTGTGCCTCAGCCTCCGCTACCCAGTCGGCGCCGAGAATACGCTTCGTTTTACCTTGGCGAATAGCAAGATCCAGTTTCTTTAGAGGACCTTCTGCTGCTATAGATTTTTTAAAAGCAACTTCCAAACGTCCTGTTATATCCTCCGGGTCATCTGATATATAAATATAGCGCGTGAGGCGCTCGAGTGTAGGGCCTGGTGTCAGGACTAGCTCGACAGCTTGGTGACCTAAAATGTCGGGGGCAGAGACGCGATTTCCTCCGAATGGGAACAGGAGCAATTGCAAGAAGGGACGCAAAGTTTTGACTGGAAAATTGCGCACAGCACCCTTCAAAGCCTCCTGAAAACGCCAGAGAGCATTTTGCATAGCAAGTTCGACTATAGGCATATCCTCCGGTGGAAAGCCATCGCCCTCGTAACGTTTCAAAGTTGCGCAAAGCAAGAATAGTTCAGAAAGAGCATCTGATAGACGACCGCCTAGCTTCTGTCGTTTCTTTAGGCTCGGTCCAATTACTATAGTTGTAAGGTCAGAAATTGCAGCAAAATTTACGCTCGCTCGCCAGATTGCCCTATACCAATATGCAACACGAGCGGGAACCTTGCTCTGCGCTTTCGCAAAAAAACCTCCTGATATGTTGTGTAAAAATGCACGAGCCATGTTTGAAACAAAAAACGAAATATGACCCCCGAGCGCACGGTCGAACCGGATAAGACCCGCTGTCTCGTTTTTTTCCTCGCAGCTCTCAAGCTCCTCGTAAAAGTACGGGTGAGTTTGCATGACTCCTTGCGCAAAAGTTATGATGGAACGTGTTACAATATTTGCTCCCTCGACAGTAACCCCCACAGGAATTGCAAGAAAACTCGACATGAGATAGTTTGAGGGTCCGTCGATAACGCCGCGGCCAGCGTGAATATCCATTGCGGCGTCTATAGCCTCGCGCGCCATTTGAGTGGTGCGATATTTCATGAGCGAGGATACCGCAAGTGGTCGCGAGCCCGTATCGACCATGGATGCGGTGAGTGAACGCATCGACTCCGACACATATGCAATCTCAATAATTTTTGCAAGCGGCTCCTCTATGCCTTCAAAGCGCCCAATATGGGAGCCAAATTGACGCCGTACGCGCGCATACTCTGCAGAATAGCGCGCAGCCACTTTGCACGCGGCGACCGATATTGAGGGTAGCGCGATAGCGCGTCCAACAAAGAGGCATTCCATAATCATACGCCACCCCTCGCCTGCGCGCTCGCGGCCTCCTATAAGAGCGTCCATTGGTATGAATACATCAGTGCCCCAAATTGGACCGTTCGGGAAAGCTAAGCCTGTGGGCAAATGTCTTCGCCCTATCGATATACCGGGTTGATTAGAAGGAAAAATTGCAAGTGAGATACCTATGTCCTTGCCTTTACCCAGATGCTCATCGGGATCCATAAGTTGGAATCCGAGCACAAGAACTGTGGCTTTAGGTGCAAAGGTGATGTAACGCTTGGCTATATTGAGCCGTATGCCGAGCTCGCGCACACCAGCAACATCTCGATACTCGATATACCCTACGTCACGCATCGATGTAGCATCAGATCCGTTTGAAAGTCCGGTAATTGCAAAGGAGGCAATTTCGTTGTTCCCGGCAAATCTTGGCATCCAATACTGCTTCTGTGATTCGGTTCCATACTTTTCAATTATTTCATCTGGCCAGAGTGAAGTTGGCAACTCTATCATCGTTGCGGCATCTACTGAGCGGGACGCCACTTTTCCTAGTACAAGGGACTGAGTCTGGAACGATACACCTAAGCCGCCGCGTTCTTTCGGAACACGAAGAGCAAAAAGTTTACGCTCACGTACGAGGTTCCAAACATCATCGGTGATTTCACGCTTGTTGTTACGAATGTCCCAATCGTCGATCTCGCGACACACTTCGGCCACAGGGCCATCGAGGAGGGCCTGTTCTTCTTGGGGAAGATCAAGTTTCGGTAGATTGCGCAGCTCCGCCCAGTTGGGTCGGCCTGAGAAAAGACTTTTATCAAATCCTGCCGTACCTGCGGTAAGTGCCTGCTTCTCCATGTTGGAAATGCGGGATTTTTGCTTGCGTACCGCACGGTATACGGGACGAATGAGAACACTCTTGCGAATTGAGGGTATGGTAAGAGCAGCGAAACACACAGTAAGGATACTGAAGATGGCGCATAGAAGAAATAGGGCGATAGACGCATAAAAAATCCACCCAAACCAGACTAAAACGGCGATTCCAAACATAAAAATACTCCAAAGCCAGGTCGGCGCGCGATAAACAGCAAAAAAAGCCGCTGTTGCGAGGCCTGAAATAACCACTATGGTGGTCAACATATCGCTTAGTATAACTAAAGGAGCCAAAGACACCAGCGCTAATGTGCTTCGCGTGTGACTGCATTAATGCGTTAATTACTTGCGTGACTCTGCAATTGTGAGACATCATCGAGTTACTTTGATAATGAATGCTTGTATATCCCTCTCCACCTGCTCTTTATGAGGGCCGTAATACAAGCCATGCGAATCATGCTTAATGACGATTGACTTCGATAGCGCATGAGGCGCACTTGCATCGATTATCGCTTGCCCGCTTATTGGATAAGAAATGGGGTCACCGTCGTTACATATGGTGAGGATTGGAGACGCAATTTTGGGCAAAGCCGCTCGGGCTAGTCGAATAGCATCGCGTAAAAGAAGGAGTGCGTTGCCTGGCATGTGGGAATAGAAAAATAGATGCTTTCGTGCGGCAAGTTCATCCAGAGAGACTTCTTTGGGCCAGAGTGGTCGCAGCCGCATTAGGTATGGCATCCACGGTCTTCGGAATCGTGGGCGCAGAATATAAGGAGTTGTCGATATGACGATTGCTGCAGGCTTTTGTATGTCGGCGCACAATAGCGCCAGAAATCCACCAAGACTGTTCCCTATTAGTATCAGATGACTCGCTTGACTCGCTTGTTCGCGCACGGTCGCTCGCGCGCTTCGCAGAAGCTCATCGAACGAGACTCGAAGGAGATCGCGCTCCGCAGTGCCATGTCCGGGGAGTAGTGGCACTGTCACGAATGCGTCGAATTTGATTGCTAATCTTTGTGCGAGTGGTACGAATTCGTCCGGACTTGAGGTAAGTCCGTGAAAAATGACAATGCGCAGCGAGGCATTTTCTCGTCCAAAGGTCCGCCCTCTCGTCTGATGAAGTTCATCGCTCATAGTGAACCTGTCGAAATTTTCTCGAGTACCTTTTCTGCAGCTATCTTATAGTCCTCGGCGCTCAAATCAGTGCGCGCACCGAACAAATCATTCGGGTAGATCGCTTTACCGAACGAAACACGCAATTTTTTTCGACGTCGAATAAAGTGATGCGGTGAAAGCCCAAAGGATCCGGAGATGGAAACCGGTACGATGGGAACTTGCGTGGCGGCACACAAATACGCGACACCGCCATGGGCCTTTGTGTGCTGACCATCCTTTGACATACGACCTTCAGGAAATATACATAGACTATGACCTTTTGAGACAATAGCAACATGGTCTTTTAGTGAACGTTCATATGATCGATGGCCGCGTGCTACCGCGTATGCGCCCCACGCGTTAAAAAATGTGCGGGAGTAGATATATTGACGCCATCCGAATCGGTCGTGGCGGAAGTTTTCATACGGCGCGAGTACGTAAAAAAGTGGGGAAAATTTGCCAAATGGAGAAAGTGCTGCTGTTATGAGAATTGAATCAAGTTCACTTGCGTGATTTACCGCAAATATGGCACTCGAAAGCTTTTTTAAGTGAGATGTACCTGTTACTTTAAAGCGACAGAAGAACATGAGTAGAAGTCGCGTAGGTAGCCATGCGATAGTCTGCACAATACGAGGCGTATACGAATAATGCATGGCGAGAGGATTATCTGCGCGCAAAGGCGAGCATTCCGTACGCTCCTAGAAGCCAGTACAGCCGATATGGCGCGCCGAAAATATTGAGTACAAGCGGCGACAAAACAGTATAGGCATTGATTCCCGGTATAAGCGGCCAGACGACAGAAAGCACAATCGCGCTTGAGAGACCAGCCAATAATCCCTGAAGGGGGTATGTGCCTGTACTAAAATCGCTTGGAATTATTTGATACAACAGGACAATGATCAACAAAAAAAGTACAACATAGATAATGATTCCTGCGTACTCGGCATGTATCCCGTTGATACGTGAACCTAAAAATGCAGCGTCTGCCGCCATTCTCTGCAGAACTATAGCGAGCGGTGCCGCGAGAGCAAACGCTGCAGTGTGCTTAGTACCAGTTCGCATAGCACCAATCGCGCCAAGCGCTAAAACAAGTCCTAGAATTACCCAGTCGATAGGCAAATGCATAATTGTGTTTTCCATCGACGGCATACAGTACTAAAACTTCAGGTGCGTGTAACTAATGTTAGACGCCTTCGCCTTTAAGTTCATGTATAAGCGCCTCAGCCTTTTTACTTAATTTTTTTGGAAAATCTATCTGAACGCGGGCCAATAAGTCTCCTCGCGCACCGCGCGCGTACGGCACCCCACGACCCTTGATGCGGATAACCTCTCCATGGGTAATAGCAGATGGAATCACCACTGATTCTGCGCCATCGAGCGTATCAATCACTTTTGTGGTCCCGAGGAGTGCCTCGGTAAGTTTTACGTTCATTGTCATTAATAGATTGTGACCCTCTCGTGTAAACTGTTTATCAGCTCGCACGTGCAACTTCACGTACAAATCGCCAGCGGATGCCCCTGGCGCTGCTTCCCCCTTGCCTGGCATGCGAATCATCTCTCCATGGTCAATCCCCGCTGGAATTACAATATGAACTTCCTCTTGCTGTTTGCGCACCCCACTGCCATCACACGAAGAACACAGCGCTTCGGGCACTTGTCCTTTACCGAAGCATTTTGGACAGGATCGTGCCGTTGAAAATGTTCCGAAAAACGAGTTTCGACTTTCGTGAATCTCGCCCTTACCCGCGCATGTGGCACAGGTAATAGTTTTAGCGCCTGCTTTTGCCCCTGTGCCAGAACAGGTGGCGCACGTTGATATCTTGGATATAAGCACGCGACGCTCGCTGCCAAAAACAGCTTCCTTAAATGGCAGCTCCAAATCAATCGAAATATCCCTACCTCTCTTGGCTTGGGCGCGGACATTGCTTCCGAAAATATCCCCGAACATATCACCCAAATCGAATTCAACGTTTTGTCCATTAAAATTAAAACCGCTAGCTTGTTGAAAGCCGGAAAAATCGAAGCCCCCAAACCCAGCTCCCCCACCCTGCCCCTGTGCTCCGGCATATTGGCCGTAAGTGTCATACTGAGCTCGTTTGGTTTTATCAGAAAGCACGGAATACGCCTCAGAAATTTCCTTAAATTTGGCTTCGTCCCCGCCTTTTTTATCGGGATGGTACTTTTGCGCTAATTTGCGAAACGCGCTTTTAATCTCGGCTTCGCTTGCGCCTTTAGCTATGCCAAGGACATCGTAGTAGTTTTTTGCCATGTATGTGATTATACGTGTAACTCCAGGGAATGGAATCGCCGATTACCCTACTTTGCGGTATCGTCGTCCTTCGGCGGCTCCGTATGTTCTCCCGAAGATTGCTGGGCCTTTTGCATCGCCTCACCGATTGCACTCATCGCTCTCGACAACTCCTCCACAGCCGTCTTAATTGCAGCTGATTCAGTGCCATTGCGAACAGTCTTGAGTATATCGATTTTGTCCTGAACATTTTTCTTTATACTTTCTTCGACCTTATCACCATGATCCTTAAGGGCCTTCTCGGCAGCGTAGGCGGTATTATCTGCCATATTTTGCGCCTCTACAAGCTCTTGCTTCATCTTGTCGGCCTCGGCGTTCAACTCGGCGTCTTTTCTCATTTTTTCTATATCAGCTTCTGAAAGGCCGGAGCTCCCTTCGATACGTATGCTTTGTTCTTTGCCGCTTGTCTTATCTTTTGCTTTTACTGTGAGAATTCCATTTGCATCGATATCGAATGTAACCTCAATCTGCGGCACAGTGCGAGGCGCGGGAGGAATTCCATCAAGCAAGAAACGACCGAGAGATTTGTTATCCGCGGCGATAGGTCGTTCTCCTTGTGTAATATGAATTTCTACAGATGGTTGGTTATCTGCCGCCGTGGAGAATACCTGACTGCGCGACGTGGGAATTGTTGTATTTCGGTCGATGAGTTTTGTTGCCACGCCACCGAGTGTTTCTATACCGAGTGAAAGCGGTATGACATCAAGTAATAGAATATCCTTCACGTCGCCGCGCAAAATCCCCCCTTGAATTGCGGCTCCGATTGCGACGACTTCGTCTGGATTAACGGACATGTTTGGTTTCTTGCCAAAATACTCCTCAACCGCTTTTTGAATTGCGGGCATGCGCGTCTGACCACCCACCAAAATAACCTCGTTGATATCGCTAATTTTAAAGGGCGATGCTTCCATTGCGCGCTTGGTTATAGCCATTGCGCGTTCGACATATTCTGCCGAAAGCTTATCAAGATTGGCGCGAGTGAGCTTGAGAAGAAGATGTTGCGGGCCTTCAGCCGTTGAGGTTATAAAAGGAATGTTAATTTCGGTCTCAAGCGCTGCGGATAGTTCTATCTTTGCCTTCTCAGCAGCTTCGTCTAGCCGTTGTTTTGCGAGGGCATCTTTGCGTACATCGACGCCGCTTTGCTTTTTAAACTCGTCACCAATCCAATCCATGATGGTTTGATCAAGATCCTTACCGCCTAGGTGCGCATCGCCATCGGTAGAACGCACCTCAATAACATCATCCCCTACTTCGAGAACCGATACGTCAAACGTCCCTCCCCCAAAGTCGAAGACAACGATTTTCTCATTCTTTTTTTTGTTGAAACCGTACGCTAGTGCCGCAGCAGTAGGTTCATTAATAATTCGTTTTACGTCGAGGCCGGCAATTTTACCAGCGTCTCGTGTAGCCTGGCGCTGTGTGTCGTTAAAGTATGCCGGTACCGTAATCACCGCTTCAGTAATTGTTTCTCCCAGTCGAGCTTCTGCATCTTGTTTCAACTTTTGCAATATCATCGCTGAAACTTCTTCGGGACGAAACCATTTCTCGCCCATCTTTACCTCTATGCCACCTGTTGCGCCTTTTTGCATCTCAAACGGAACCGCCGCCTTATCTTTTTGAACACCCGCTTCGTCGAATGTGTGCCCGATAAAACGCTTGATTTGATACACCGTATTCTTTGGGTTCGTGACGGCTTGTCGGCGCGCAAGGAGTCCCACAAGGCGCTCTCCCGTTTTTGAAGTTGCTACCACGGAAGGTGTAGTGCGTGCGCCCTCTGCGTTTTCGATTATTTTTGGCTCCCCTGCTTCTATGTATGCGATTGCTGAATTGGTGGTGCCGAGATCGATTCCTAATATTTTGCTCATACATTTACAATATAGCTTACTAATGCGACGTTGTTATGATGTTACTATAAAACCCACAACTGATCGAGTCAAATGTTCTTACCACCTGGTTTATACGATTTATCTTTTTATAATTACTTGTGCCGGACGCAGGACGAAATCGTCGTTTTTATAGCCGTATCTAATAATTTTAACTATCGAATGAGCTTTGCCTGGAGAATCATCAGTCTCTTGCAGAGCTTCGTGTAGCCGCGGATCAAACATCTCTCCCGTCTTTCCGTATCTCTCTACGCCATGACGAGCGAGCACATCGAGCAATTGATTACGAACATGCTGTATTCCGTCACGAAATGCTCCCTCTGCCAAAAGCCATGCCTCGGTGTCCGCCGCCATGTCGAAACTATCAAGAACAGGTATGATATCCTCTACAAGCTGTGTTTTTTCTCTTATGGCTCGGCGTTCCGCATCGGCAATAGCGTTTTTCCTGATATTTATTCCGTCCGCCTTTTCACGTTGCCAACCTACGAGATATTCATCGCGTTTTGTTTGAACCTGCTTCAATTCGAGACGGATTTTTTGAACCTTTTGTTGGCAGCTCGCAGCATCGGAAAACTCGTCTTCTGTCTCTAAATCTAAATCTTCAGACATATTTTTTATGGATCATTACAAGCGATTATAACAGACTCTCCCAAAAAGAGAGCACTCATACTGGATGCTGCTTTGGAGCAGGGGGGACTTATCGCTTGGACCACTGCGGAGCGCGGCGTGCGCCTTTGAGCCCAAACTTCTTCCGCTCTTTCGCGCGAGGGTCACGCTTGAGGTATCCGCGAACCTTGAGATCCTTGCGTGTTTCCGGGGTTATCTCGACGAGAGCGCGGGAAATAGCGTGCTGTACCGCTGTAGCCTGTGCCTTATGACCACCTCCGCGCACCTTTGCAGAAACTGCATACGCTACGCCAAGAGCTTTAAGTGGCGCGTTGATGGTAGAGAGCATGGTTGCAAGCGGAAAGTATTCCGACGCAGGCTTGCCGTTTACAACAACCGATGCACTCTTCGAGTTCACCAAGCGCACGCGCGCGGTTGCTTGCTTGCGCCTCCCCACGGCTTCAGTGTATTCGTTTGTTTTCATGTTATTCATTTATGGTCAGATTTTTAAGTCTCGCTACGCGCATTGTATTGCGAGGAAGCATACCGTCGATAGCTTTTTTAAGCGCAGCACGGTTTCCTCCCCGACCTACGAGAGACCCGAGTGATTCTCGCTTGAGTCCGCCTGGGTATCCTGAATAGCGCGTGTATGACTTTTGCAACCGCTTCTTTTCGGAAATTCGAAGCTTACCGGCATTGGTTACAGTTACCTTAACAACAGACCGTATATGAGGAGTGTAGTCGGCATCTGCCTTACCCATCAATGCTTTCGCTACTTCGGTCGCGACTCGCCCCATTGTGCGGCCCGATGCGTCAATTGTGTAGATTTTCTCTGCCATATCTATGATATAAATTCAATGACCGCTGAATTAACCGCACGCTTTCCTATCGGACCAAGCTTGGTAATTCTTGTGTAACCGCCAAGTCGCTTTGCGTAGCGTGGCGCTAATAACTCGTGGAGCTTTGCAACTGCATCCGGCGCAAATGCCAGTCGCGAACTGAGCAGTCTGCGTGAATGTAAATTATTATTCTTGGCTTCAGTTACAAGCTTTTCAACAAATGGGCGCAACTCTTTTGCTCGCGCAACCGTCGTAGTTATTTTTTCATGCATAACGAGGGATCTGGCAAGCGAACGCAAAAGCGCGGTTCTCTGTCCCTTTTCTCTACCAAGAGTTCGTCCTTTTTTGTTATGCTTCATAGTTGCCGAGAGTTGGAGTGTACACTATTGCGTGCGCAATGTCAGCCCGAGATTTGAGAGCGAGCGCTTAATGTCCTGGAGTCCCTTTTGTCCGAGACCTTCGATTGCCAAAAGATCGTCCTCGCGTTTTCGTACAAGACCTCCCACCGTTCGAATTGATGCGTTGTCGAGCGCTGCTTCAACTCGCTGAGGAAGCTGGAGCTCAGTAATGCGTGTTTTAAGCATTTCTGAATCAAGCGGCATAGAGCGGTCAAGCTTCTCCGATGACATGACGCTTTCTTCTCGAATAATTTCATGTTCCTCCTCGCGAAAACCCACTATTGACTTGAGCTGATGAATCATCGTTTCAATTGCCTTTTCGAGTGCCTCTCGCGGCGCGAGACTACCGTCTGTTTCGATAAGGATACGCAAACGATTGAAGTCAGTTCTGTCGCCCACTCGCATATTTTCAACCTCGTAATTTACGCGACGAATAGGGCTAAAAATAGCATCGAGGGCAATCGTACCGATATCAACCCGATCTTTCTGGTGTTGTTCCTTAGCAATGTAGCCAAGACCTCGCTCCGCAAAAAGTTCCATTTCGAGCTGCACCTTTCCAGTTATTTCGGCAATCTGTTGTTCAGGGTTGAGTATCTCTACTTGTCCAGGTAATTTGAGATCGGCTGCCGTAACCGAAGAGGGACCTTTTGCAGCAAGGGTAATCGTTTGCCGTCCATCAGTAAGTAGCTTAAAGCGGATGCGCCGGAGATTCAAAAGAATAGTTATTACGTCCTCCTTGACGCCGTCTATAGTTGTAAATTCATGCCCAACACCAGGTATTTTAACGTGCGTTACTGCGGCACCTTGTAGGGATGAAAGAATAATGCGGCGAAGCGAATTTCCCAACGTGTAACCGTAGCCAGGATACAATCCGTCAATCTCATAGGTACCAGCGCGTTCAGTCTCAGAAACAACACGAGGTTTTGATGGCAATGCAATGTGATAATCGGACATATAAATGGCTTTAAATTATAATTATTTGATAAATTACCTACGGACGGTTGGATGTGTAAAACGAACGGAATTATACATTACTACTAAAAAAAGGCAAGATTTTTTCCAGGCAGTTGGCTCCTTGTCTTTATCGACTATAAAACTCTAGGACAGTTGGGAAGTCGAGACCTGTTTCAATTGTTGAGTAGGAAGGCTCACTAGTAATCTTAGCGATAAGCGTGCTCATGTCAGAGTCAATCCATTTTGGTATTGCGCGACTCTGATCAGCGGCCTTTTCTGCCAGTGAGGCATACAACGGACTCATCCGCGAGCCATCTCGGACTGCAAGCGTGTCGCCCGACTTCACCATCTGAGAAGGTGTTGTCGTACGCTTCCCATTTATGAGAATGTGCCCATGGGATACCGCTTGACGCGCAGAGCGACGTGTTTGCGAAAGTCCGGCTCGATAAATGGCATTGTCGATGCGCATCTCAAGCTGTTGGAATAGTGCAACCGAAGGCTTCTCTGCATGTGTGGCCTCGTCTACGTATGCCGAAAGCTTCTTTTCGGAAATACCATAAGTAAAGCGGACTTTTTGTTTCTCTAACAACTGCCTGCCGAAGTCGGATCCGCCGCGACGTCCGCCGCGAGGTTTTCCGCCCTTTGCGCGTGCTTCAGAGAGCGCAAACTTTTGGGTTTGCGTCTTATCAAATACACCTGCTCCGAGGCGCTTTGCGATTTTATACTTAGATTTTACGATTAGCATAGTACTATATACGACGAGGCTTAGGTGGGCGTGGTCCGTTATGTGGCACGGGCGTATCATCTGAAATACGGACAATCTCGATACCCTTTGCTGAAAAACCTCTTAGAGCAGATTCTCTCCCTGCTCCTACGCCACGAATTATGACATCCACTTCTTTAACTCCAATAATGTTTGCTTTGTCTCCCACCAACTCCCCTACTTTCGCTGCCGCAAACGGGGTACCCTTCTTTGCGCCCGAGAAACCAAGGGCGCCGGCTGATGACCATGTGACAGCATTACCGTTTCTATCGGTAAGCAGTACTTTCGTGTTGTTATACGTCGCGTGAATGTGAAGCGTAGCCTGAACGATGTTCTTTTTTATAACTCTGGCAAGCGATCGAGATTTAAGCCCTTGATCCACTGTACCGCCTGATTTTCTTATGATTCTTTTTTTTCCCATATGTTATGTTTTTTCCAACTTACGTTTGCCCGAGGTCATTGTCTTGCGTACATTACCTCGAACCGTTCGAGAGTTTGTCTTGGTACGCTGTCCGCGAGCGGGTAAATGTTTTGCATGGCGCGATCCGCGATGGGACTTGATGTCCTTCATACGGCGTATGTTCGCGCTGATCTGACGACGCAGCTCTCCTTCTACGGCGAACTTCTCAACCGCTTCTCGTAAGCTCGTTTCTTCTTTCGCAGTCAGGTCTTTAGCTAATTTTCCAAAATCGATACTGAGCATTGAAAGCGTCCGCTTCGCGAGCGGACGACCAACGCCATATACTGACGTTAGAGCTATTTCTAGCCGCTTTTCTTCTGGGATTGTTACGCCTGCGATACGCATGAAGTATGAG
>JAYTRG010000052.1:0-8336 GCA_043746305.1 Candidatus Parcubacteria bacterium | reverse complement strand
TCAAATTCAACTTATATACCTCCCTCAAACGGCGGGCCTGAATGTCAAGGCGGCAGCTGCGGAACTTGACGAAATGCAGTATGCACAAAAAGTTACTCTGGAGCAGTATCACATTTATTGCTTTTTTGATTGTAATCGGTGCAATTTTTTTTGGAAGAAACAGCGTACCAAAATACTCAATGTCCAATACCCCCAACAAGGTACTTTCGCAAGTTAACCAAAATTTCAGTACGGCAAAAGCGTACCAACAGGCGCATGATTATGCACAAGCCTTAACCTATTACCAGAAAGCTCTTCCGCAGGCGCAAGATGCCTCCCAAAAGGGGCAAATAGAGTTCGATATAGCACTCATGACGGAATCCTCGGGGAATCACGTGCAGGCGATACCTCTCCTAAAAGCAATTGCAGCAGATACCCCTTATGATCCAGTTCTAAGGGCTTATGCGGTGCAAGAGATTGGCACAATATACTCTACGTACACAGACCGCAGTGCGATAGCGGCCGAGACTTTCACGGGAGATCCATATCAGTCGTTTCTTACCAACAACGACACAGCTCTTGCATACCGAAAACTGTATGATTATGCGGTGAGCATGTATCCGCTCGGCATGTCAGAAGTGAGAATTGCTCAGTGGTATGCTGGTGATTTAGCCAGTACCCTACAAGGGGCCACAACGACAACGCAGGGTAAGGCGTACCTAGCGACCATTCAGCAGAGCCTCTTAAAGGCAAACGCAGATTCTGCTCGGATGCAAAAGGATGCAATTGAAGCTACTGATATACCCGGAATCTTAATGCGAGAAGGTCTTGTATATCAAATACTGGCACATCTTGATGTGGCAAGCTCGCAACAAGCGGACTCTGTTTTTAAGCAAGCTCTCACATATTCCGTGGTAACCGGTACGCAAACTAATTTTTTGCAATTTTATTATGCGAGATTTTTGTATGAGGCATATGGACCATCACGCATCAGTGACATAACGCAGCTGCTTTCTGTGTATTCTGCTGATAAAGCGGCAAGTATTCATCCTGCCGTTCCCGCAATCTTTTTGGCGGCGCGAGCGGATAACTCTTTTTCCTCACTCAGACCTGGGCTTGTGCAGCTTGGGACGGTAGACCTTAGCTTTAAGGCGTATCTTATTTATCTCGGCTGGCATGACTCTGATTTCTTGGCTTCAACGGGCAAGTAGGGTGTATCGTACGGGCCTGTGGGTGGCTTTGACGAGCATCATATTAATGGCGGCATTGCTCGTTGTGTATATACATAATGAGCGAGTGGTCGCAGAGCAGCACACACACACCGATAATGATTGGTCGCTTATTGCGCGGCCTATTACGCTACAAGATCATACAATAGGCGATGTGGCTGCGCCCGTGCAAGTAATCGTGTACTCGGATTTTGCTTGCAAATACTGCGCAACTCTTTTTCAAGAGACAATTCCGGAGCTCCGGAAAGTATTCGGAAACCAAATTGTTATAGCGTATCGGCACCGTGTTCTTTCGTCTGCTCCGCAATCCAAAATTGAAGAAGAAGCATCAGAATGCGTGTATCAGGGCGGGGGAAATATTCCATTTTGGAATTTTGCAAATCTTATGTTTGTGCAGCCCTTGTCGGTAAATAAAAACGATCCAGCACTACTCTCGAATTTTGCCCAAAAGTCGGGAGCTGGCTTTACAGCGTACGGCACTTGTATGAGCACTCATGCTGGCGCTACGCGCGTCGAGGCAGATACGCTAGAAGCCTCGGTAGCCGGAATTGATACAGACCCGAGCGTTATATTAAAGTCCAGGAGCCGAGCGCTCGTCATAAAAAGCGGACGCTACTCGCTTTTGTATACTGGTATTCAGTACCTCCTTAATTCAAATACGCAAAGTGCGGCGCAAAAGTAACGCGCTTGAGCGATGTATAATAAAGTTTATGAAAATATATCATCATCACAAACTGTTCAAGACGATTGCCGTGATAGCAGGCGCGGTATTTGCCACAGCGCTTACGATTTACCTTACTCCGCTTAAATTCATCACTATTATTTCTCCTGTGATGAACGAGCAGGATCCGAAGGTGTTTTACGCAGACTATATAAAGCACCCTGGCGATTACATTTTTATCGATGTACGCTCCCCGAGCGTATACCTGTCCGCTCACGCTAAAGGAGCTATAAATATTCCGATAGAGAATTTATATGACGAACATTATACATTGCCAAAATCCGGTAAAAAAATTGCATTGATATGTACCACAGGGAGACTCGCGGCTGTTGCGTACGGGTACCTACAGTATTGGGGTTTCAACAACTTGATTCACATAGACGGCGGGCTTGAAAATTGGACATATGAGGGCCTGCCTGTCGAAGGAGCAAATATAACGGGTTCTACATCGCCTTCGCTTGCTATTCCAATTGACGAACATCAATGAAAACGAGGATGGGTATCAATCTAAATTCGCGCGTACTGTTGAGCGTAGCGCTTTTGAGCGCGGCAGTTTTAATGCTGACTCTTCTTTTTCGGCTACCCATTCAAATCGCTTATGAAAAAACCATGCTCGCAATCTCACCGTCCGGTGAAAAGGCATATGAGTACGGAGTGCGGCATTTTAATGCTCAGCGCTCAAGTGAATACGAAATAAGTGCTGCCGAATATTTTTTTGACCGTGCTCTTACACTCGACCCTAGTTTACTCTATGTACATCACGAACTTGCTCGAATCTATTTTTTACGCGGAGATTTTTTTGATGCCCTGATGCAGATAAACACGCAAATAGCGCAGCACGGCGACAGTACACCCAATTCCTACTACATGCGCGGCCTTATAGAAGGGTACGTGGGGGATTACGAAGATTCGGCAAAAGATTACACATACTTTCTCAAGTTTGATCCATACGATTGGGCGGGAATGAATGACGAGGCCTGGGTGCTTTTGAAGGCGAAGCACTTTCAAGAGGCGGCAGAGCTTACCGCAAAGGGTTTGAAATACTTTCCGCAAAACCCGTGGCTCCTCAACAACAACGCGATTGCGCTCTACGAGCTCGGCGAAATAAAAGAAGCAGAGGCACCGGCGGAAGCGGCCGCCGTGGCTGCGGCAAAGCTCACCGACGCTGATTGGCTCCACGCGTACCCGGGCAATGATCCGCAGGTTGCCTCCGAGGGCGTTGCGCAGTTTAAGGCGGCCGCAGCAAAAAATATCCACATGATAGAGGTGGCGCTTGCAAGTAGTACGCTATAATGAACGTATTCATGCGGAAACTTCGACGAGTATCGAGGATTGAGCTCAATCGCAAAGCTACGTTTTTTGTCTTTGCACTCTTTATTATTTTCTTCGCATTTGCAACCCAGTCTCGCTCTAGCGTTTTCTCTTCTCCCGAAGTTACCTTTACCGACGCTTCCCAAAGCGGGCTTGCCATCGTTCCCGCATCGTGCCCTTCAGACCCGCATTTTGTGGGAGATTGCACCAATGGGTATAGTTGTCCGGACGGATCTTCTCCGGTTCCGGCTGGTAGCGGTAACGTGTACACATGTCCCGGGGTAGGCGTCCTATGTCTTGACGGAACGACACCAATAGTGTATAATGGATACTTACAGTGCGATGTTAATCAGATACCACCCCCCGCCTACCTGACCTATTCCTGCTCCCCAGACGGAACGAGCGCCACCCTTATCTGGGCTGCGAGTCCAGGCGCCACCACCTACTATCCGCGTTTCTGGGTGCCATATGGCTCATGTCCGGCTGGCTGGATCGCATTAAATGATGGCCACACCTGTTACATAAATCAATATGGTGCAACTTCGATAGCGGTGCCAACAACGCCTGGAGTGAGTTACGGTGCATGGGTTCATGCAGGTGATCCCATTGCACTTGACGCGAGCGGGCAATGGGCGGTTACTTCTTTAGCATCGTTCAGCTGTCCGGCTTCTGCATCATCGGTTTTGTGCCCCAACGGTACGCTTGCGCCAGGAGGAAATACTGCAAGCTGCAGCTGTGCGCAAGGGAATGCAACTGCTTGCGGCGCAGGTAACGGAACGGGATCAGGCACTGGTAGCGGATTGGGAAGTGGCGCTGGTTCGGGAAGCGGAGGAGGGACAAGTGGCGGTGCTTGCACGGTTACCGGTTCGAGCTGCAATACAGGAAACAGCTCATACACCGACTCATGCGGCAATACCACAAGCTGTCAGTACGGCTGCGTTTCCAACGGCGCATATGCGAACTGCAATCTCCCTTCGTTGCCTAAAGTTAGCTTCACGGTAACGCCTCCTCTTGTGCACAAAGGAGATATTGCAAAAGCAGCGTGGACAATAAGCGGCAATGCAACGAGCATTGAACAGGTTGCTTGTAGTGTGCAGGGGCCAAGCGGAGATAGCGCTTCTCATCAGGGAGGTCCAGGCGATTCGTTTTCAGTCGACGTTGGTCCAATTCAGGCGCAAACTATTTTCACTCTCGACTGTCAGGGTGTGCTCGACGGTGCGCCCATGACGCTTTCAGCCACTGTCAGCCTAATTCCGGGGTACACCGAACAATAAGAGTCTCGTGAAAACTCTCTTTTGAAATGCAACTGCCGTAACATACGGCAACATGAAGAAACGTGAGGGCTTTAGATATTCAAAGGACCGAGATAGGGACAGAATACAAGCCTTGAGGGAAAGCGGGCACTCCCAGAAGGAGATCGCCCAGGTACTCTTTGTATCGAAGAGTGCAATCTCGCGGGAGCTGAAACGTAATCCCACGAAAGTGGGGCGGTACGTGGTAAACCGAGCCCAAGCGGACAGGCAAGAGAAGCGTACTAATAGCAAGCGTCCCGGTATGAAGATCGAAGAGAATCCTGAGTTCAAACGATATATCATCCGGCAACTACAGAGCCTTCGCTTTCCCGACGAGATCGCGGGACGCATGAGAGCGGAGGACACAACGCCCCGCGTCGGCACCGCCGCAATATACAAGTGGCTGTACAGCGACGATGGAAAACCGTACTGCCGACACCTGTGCACCAAGCGGAGCAGAAGGAAGTGTCAGAAACGAGCGTCCAAGCGAATACTCATATCCGACAGGATACCGCTCAGTGAACGGCCCGTTGCGGGCATGCACGCGGAAGGCGATCTCTTTGTATCACCTCGAACATCGGGATCAAGGGCATGCGGACTTCTCGTCGTCGCAAAAGAAACGAAGATGTTCATGGGTTCCATTGTGCTGAGCAAGAAGTACGTCGTCATCGTGCCCACGATGCAGAAGATCACTAGAAGACTTTCGCTCGATACGTACACGTTCGACAATGGCATTGAGAATGTTGCACACCGGCAATTCGGCGCGCCGGGCTACTTCTGCGACAAAGGATCGCTCTGGCAGAAGCCTGACGTGGAAGGTGGTATCGGGCTTGTGCGCCGACGGTTCCTACCAAAGGGCACCAATCTATCGGATATACCTGACAACCTCTTTCAATCTCAGCTCCATCTTCTTAATTCCAAGTGGCGCAAGTCGCTCGGGTACCGATCGGCGTATGAGGCAGCACTCGAAGCTGGTATCATCGATTGTGTTCCGAGGATTTTATTAACAAGGGCGGTTGCATTTCGCTAGAGAATTTACCAAAATGGTTGCTGGATATTTTTTATATGTGTGATATAATATAGGTTGGCAACGTCCGAGGAGACTGTAATGGAGACTGTAATGCGTACCCTGTTAATAACGCTCTTTTTCATGTTTGGGGTAGCGGCCCAAGCCGCTCCACCATTACATGGAGACTCAGAAACCGAAGGTATTGAAGTATGCGGGGTACGCGTCTTCCCCCGCTTCGAAGCTTCGGAATCGAACGTCGTCGGTTTATGGGGTAGCCAAGCGTGGTCGGGCAAACAACCCGGCTCATGCAATGCGCTCATCATAACGAGTTTCGAAAAAGACACCGTCGAGGCCATTTACGTTGGCAAGCCACAAGCCTGTGCCGGAGCGAGGGCGCCATCAGCCTTCAAGGTAACTGGCACTGTCGCCGTCGACGGGGTCATGACTTTCAACGTTTTGTGCCATGACCATGGCGCGAACGTGAAAGACATCGTGACGTACATGGTAAACGAGAAGGAGTTCGCTCTCGTTGGCGTTTACTATGTGGGTCCGCACATAACATTCACTGTGCGGCTGCAGCATCATGATTTTCATGAGCGCTGGTGATACAACAGGCGGAGTCTCGATGACTCCGCCTCTCGCTTTTTTCGGCCCCTGCGGTTTTCAAGGGCTTTTTCGCCAAGGTAACAATCGGGAATCGTCAGGTATCCGTACATGCTCCGGGACAAATCAATATAGAGTCTCTATCAAAAAAACAGACACATACGCTCTGTGGTAGCATTACATTCCCAAAAAACTTTTCCCGACATACGTGGACGTTTGATTCTCATGCACTTCCTCATTAATGAACATTTCTATACTCTCATGGAATTCTATAGTACAGCGGAGCTTGCAAAAATCCTGATTCAATTACCCAATACTGATGGGGCATTTTTCCATGTTTGATTTAAGTGAATATAGTTTGCATATGCCTTATCCGCTTCGCTCTTATTTTTTTGAAGTGTGTAATAGCGGAACAACAAGTAATAAGGTTCTGAACTTTCTTTAAACGACACAGTGCCCCACCCAGGAAATGGCGCATCAAGATTCTGGTTAAGTTTAAGTGCGGATTGAATGGCAGTGAATGCAGAAGGATAATCATTCTGTGCGAGTGCATATCGAGCAGCACCGTCATACAAAGTGACTTGGATGATAGGGTGAAATTCTTTAAATACCGAGCTTGAAATCATTTGATTAAGGCGATTTGACCACGCAACATCTGTGACCGTGCGCTCATTGAGCATGTAGCTTGTGAATAGCGGTTGCAAGTCATCCATGGGCGCAGTACGGGTTGGATATTTTGGTACCATTGCGTTTTTTTGTATTCTCGAGCTCATCGCACTTAAGTCTTTAGGTTCGATTATTATGTAACGAAATTTTGAAGCTTCACTTGTATCTAGATCCCACAGTCTTTGAAACTGCGCCAATGGGACCTCGTACAAAGGACCGTGCATATAGCTATTAACTATCACGTTCCCTTTTTTTAGGTCGAGGCCCACCAATAGTTGGTAATCGTACAAATCGAGACGGGTATCACTAAACAACTGTAAAAAAAGAAGGGGAACTGGCTGATCCGGATTGATGTATTTTTCCAAGTCTTTTGTTCCGGGAAGATACATGGCATTCATTTGCAAGCCGCGAGCATCTAAAAATGATTTGAGGGCAGAAAAATTTACGTTTCCATGATTGAGAATAGTATTGAGCTCAGATCTCGTGGTGACATCATTAAGAGAAGCGGGCACTCCCCAATAGGCGAGGACAGAGTAGATTTGTGCCTCAAATGGGGAAGTGACGCCGGCGTCTAAAACTCGCCCATCATAGAGTGTATATGGCTCAACATTAGGTATGGTATAGGCATATGTATCATGCTGGCCTATAAACAAGAGTGAGAAAAAGGCACTGGCCACGAGCACTACCCCTAATGACATCAAAAGCTTTTTATTGTTCATGTATCTAATAAATTCTATCATCACAATGAATTATCGCATCTATATTTCCTATTTTTTGAGTTTTCCCCATAGCAACTACTTTGGTAGCTGCCCTTGTAGTAAGGCATCATTGAATAACGGATCGCAGACAATCTTCTCGGAAGATGAGAGGGAGTCACAGTATATTTTGGTTGTTTGAACCCAGTTTTGAGACAGGCGAAGCATGTAGTACGCGCCATACAAACATCTATATCGCAACTCGGAAGTAGGCGCCTCGCTACAAACAGGAGGTATAGCAGCAAGATTGTTCGGATTTCTAAATATCATGGCGAGTCCGATTCCTGTAGCGCACATAGGCGCGAGCTCCGGAGGGGCCTTAGCGCATAACTGCATCAAATTCAACCCGTGGGCTGCCGCATACGGAGTCATCATTGTAGTGTGTTGTACAGTGCAAGCTCCGGCATAGAGTGGATTCTTTAGAATGTACGTCTGGGTGCAGGGAAAGAATGGATCATTTGAATTATAATACGTGCTCGTTGCGATGATTTGGTGGCTATCTCCATTTGCCGCATCAAAAAGTTCCATGAATACTCCAGAGTCGCATTCAAGTTTACCGGGGTTATTCACCTGCAACTCGTCGCAATCGCGCAGAGCGCTCTTAATATCATAATCTTCGGCGACCATGCTTGCATGTCCGAGTCCGTGAATGCATAGATGATATTGAGATTGAGCTGCTTGAGCGCAAGTAAATTCGGGATGCGAACTCAAAAATGAATCTTTCCCGTGTTCAACAATATATTGAATCACGGCGCCATGCAGACAGCCCGC
>JAYTRG010000051.1:0-2342 GCA_043746305.1 Candidatus Parcubacteria bacterium | reverse complement strand
CCGAATTATACGTTTGCATGGCTGTTGCCAAACCAGAATCACTCGCGCTTTGTGTGAGTATGCTCGATAATTGCGCACTCGCGTTCGAAAAACCTGCGGCGAGGGCGTTGTTCACTGCTTGAGCAGCGACTGGAACGTTGGGGAGATTTTTTAGTGATGCGCCGGCTGTCAGCATATCCCTCGCAATGAGAGAAACCCCTGCTTGTGCGTTTGGGTCAGTCCGGTGTTTTATCCAATTCTGTAGTACTTGCGCCATGTCGGTGTGCGAATTTTCAAAACTGAGTACCGCAAGACCTGCGTGGTTGCCGTAATTGTAGAGCGCCTGCTGCTCTGGCGTGCGCGCAGGCGCTGTTTGAGCAACGGCTGGTATTGGCGTGGGCGCTGCGGTAAGCGAGTAGATAAGGTTGATGAGATTGGTGTTCATGAACATGCTTGAGCTTGCGGCAGTAAACGTGCTTACTGGTGATGTAGGAGTGCCGTTGATTGCCGGTAGAGGCACAGTAGGCGTACTTGTTGTATGCGGCACAGAACGAGTTGGAAGCGGCGCAGACGATGACGTAGATGACATGAAAGGCGGCGAAGATATCGGCGTGTGCGCGGTGTTTGGTACGATTTGACTTGGTGATACGGGCACTGCTCCCACTGATACGGAGATGGTAGAACCAGCTTGCGGCGAAACGCTCGATTGCGTACTTGCGCCAACGATGAGAAGCAGTATCAACGCGGCACCAGAAAAGAGCACGGCATATCGATGCGCTGAAAGCCACTCCATACAATATGATAGCAGTTCTCGACGAACTATATGAAAAAAATTGATACAATAACCTATATGCGACCTATCCTTGCCTCACTTTGCGTCGCTCTCCTCATGGCGCCTTCCTTTGCGAGCGCCGCAAATGTGTTTGGCGGGCAAGTCGGCGCCATGTTCCCCTGCTTTTACACAGGCATCTGGACTACGATAGGCGCGCCGCGCGGCGGTATTTACATATGGACGCCTGCAACGCGCACCTACCCAAACGGCCCTCCTACTTCGGGTAAATGGGTTCTCGGTCTCTACGGCATTCCGTATTTTTGCATTGTTTGGATCTCGCCGCTGTTTGTGCTGCCTGGCATCACTATGACGATGGTGGGTAGCAGCCGCTAAGGCAGCGCCACGCATCGAGCGTAAGATCTTCAGGGCGAGCAGTTTCTGGAATGCCGCAAGCTTCAAAGCCTTGTATTGAGCCAAGATTTCCACGGAGCATCTTTCGCTTTGAGGCGAAACCTTTGTGCAGCATCTTAAAAAAGACATGCTCGTCCACGGTATCAAAAAAATCGTTTGAGATATGTTCTATAGCCAATATCGCAGAGTCGACCGATGGAGGCGGAGAAAAGTGCGACTTCCCTACTTTCGCTATCATGCGCGGCACGCCGTACGCTTTTACCGAAAGCGAAAGGAGGCTTTCCTTCCCGTTCTTCGCCACGATACGATCGGCGACCTCTTTTTGGATGAGAAGAGCCATCGCGCGGGGTTTTATATGGGCGGTTAAGAAACGCCGAATTATTTCTCCGGTAATGTAGTACGGGATGTTTGCTGCGACAACGTATTTGCCTGATTCGAGCCCATGCGCAGCCGGTTCAAAATTGCGCACGTCACCCTCAATGAGCGTAAGAGCCCCGCCCTTTATTTCGGCAGCAAAAGAATCTCGTAATGTAGCAACTAGATTTTCATCTTTTTCTATCGCTATCACCGGACCTAATTTGAGGAGCTCTTTCGTTAGCACCCCTTTTCCAGGACCAATTTCCAAAAATACCTCGCCATGGTGGAGCGTAGTTGCGTGCGCAAGTTTGGCAGCAGCCCATGCATGCCGAAGAAAATGTTGTCCGAGCCGTGCTCCCTTTTTGTGCTGCATGTCTACAGGCTATCGTATGATGTACTCGTCGTCATCTAACAGGCCTCGTTTACGTTCAGCTCGTTCGATAAGACGCGCGTCTATGTCGTCGATAAACTCGGAACCAATCGCATATTCGCGAGAGCCATACTTCATGCGCTCTTTTGCATAGGTGAGAAACAGTCTTTCTTTTGCTCGTGTAAGAGCGACGTAAAAGAGCCGCCGCTCTTCTTCCTCGTCGCGTTCGCTCTCCCCTCCTGCGCGCATCGATGGAAACAGTCCCTGCTCTAAGCCGCTAATAAAAACTGCATCAAATTCAAGTCCTTTGGACGCGTGCACTGTCATGAGCGATACAGCCTCTTCCTTATCTTCGAGCTGATCCTGATCGCTTTGGAGCGCCGCTTCTTCGAGAAGTCTCTCTATGCCCGAAGGAGGCGTGTCACTGTCATATTTCACGGCGAAGTTAACAAG
>JAYTRG010000050.1:0-9739 GCA_043746305.1 Candidatus Parcubacteria bacterium | reverse complement strand
GAAAAATTCAAAGCGGATCGCTGCGAGCGCCCTATTGTTTTGCTGGCGTGTCGTTCTTTTGCTGGGGAGGAAGCTGACCTTTTTTTCCTTCGGTGTATGCCGAAGCGATAGCGTCAACGATGAGAGCGACCGACTTAATGGATGTATCATTGGCAGGAATGAGGTGCTGCACAAGCGCGTAATTGCAGTCGGTGCTGGATAGACCAACGACCGGAATACCAAGCTGATTGGCCTCTCGTACGGCAGTTTCTTCGTGGCGCGTGTCGACAACAAAGAGCGCCGCTGGTTCCTTCGCTAGGTTAGTGAGGCCGCCAAAACGCGCGGTGAGTTCCTCGATTTCGCGGTCGATGAGAAGCCGTTCGCGCTTGGTGTATTTATCCAAGGCACCACTCTCTCGCTCAGCCATGAGCTTTTCTAGGCGGTCGATACGCTTGCGAATATTCTTGAAGTTGGTAAGCGTTCCGCCAATCCAGCGTCCAGCGACAAAGGGAGTGCCGATGCGCTCAGCAGCTCGGCGCACAATATCGATAGACTCGTGTTTTCCAGAAACAAATAGCAGCTGTCCTCCCGCTTGGGCGAGACTGGCCACAAACTGAATTGCCTTTGCGAGACGTCGCTCTGTTTCTTCAAGGTCAAAAATATCGGTGCGATCGCGCGTGGTGTATATAAATGGTGCGGCCGATGGGTGGCGGCGGGCACGTGGGTAGCCAAAATGAGCTCCGGCACTATAAAGGGTATCGATGTCAGTTTGCATGTCCGAAGAATGTACCAAAAGAATGACTACTTGGCAATGCCAGCGAGTGCATCGAGAATAGGAGTGATGCGTCCTGCCATAATAGCCTCCAAATTAGACCACGACTCCTTGAGGCGGTGGTCGGTGACGCGATCTTGCGGAAAGTTGTACGTGCGAATCTTTTCGCTTCTATCTCCTGAGCCTACTTGCGCGCTACGCTCATCGGAGTACTTGCGCTCCTCCTCTTCATCTTTTTGCTGCTGAATGCGCGAGAGGAGGAGCTGCATGGCCTTTTCTTTGTTTTGCGCCTGACTTCGCTCGCTCTGGCATCGTACGTCGAGGCCGGTAGGCCTGTGGACAATGCGGACGGCAGTTTCCACTTTGTTTACGTTTTGCCCTCCTGCACCGCCCGAGCGAGAGGTCTCTACCTCTATATCTGCAGGGTTTATCTCAACCTTGATGCGCTTGTAGATTGGTAGAATGGCGACGGTTGCGGTCGAGGTATGGATGCGGCCCTGCTTTTCGGTTGCTGGCACCCTTTGAACGCGGTGTGCGCCCGTTTCATAGCGGAGCGTGCGATACACATCATCGCCTTTTATCTCAAAACGTGCTTCTTTGTAGCCTCCAAGAGCTCCTCGGCTATCATCCAAATGCTTCCATTTCCATCCGGCAATTTCTGCGTAGCGCAGGTACATATTGGCAAGTTCTTCGGCAAACAAAGATGCCTCCTCTCCGCCGACTCCAGCGCGAACCTCCAGCACGATTTCACTTGGCCATTCGCGCTCAAGTGGATTCCCCACTATCTTTTCTATCTGAAGCATCAGTGTTTGCTTTTGCGCTCCGATATCTTCGAGCTCTTTATCGGCGAGCTCCTTCATCGAAGGATCCACTTGCAGAAGCTCCTCCGAGTCGCGCTCGGCATCGGTGAGCCGCTTCCATTCCAATACCAAAAAAGAAACGCGGTGATCTTCGGCGTAATCAAGCGGATTAATGTGTGCTGATTCGGGCATACGTATAGTGTACGCGCCGCCCGCCTATGGCGGGCGACGCTTTCAACAATCAAACTATTTCTTTGCTTTTGTTTTGGCCTTGGCGGCACGCTGATTAAAGCGCTCCACGCGGCCCGCGGTGTCTACTATTTTTGAGTGGCCCGTATAAAACGGATGCGAGGCAGAGGAAATTTCTACCTGATAGAGCGGGTATTCCTTGCCGTCGTCCCATTTGTCTTTCTTCTGCGTTTCGATGGTGGATGCAATCAAAAAGCGCTTCCCAGCGGTCACGTCTTCAAAAATTACATGGCGGTAGCCTTCTGGATGAATGTCAGTTTTCATGGCGAGTACTATACAAAAAAAATGTGCCGAGTGCAACTTTCTGTACGTGTAAATTCCCTAGCGAAATGCAACCTCCTTTGGTAAGGAAAACACCATACGAGGAGACTCCTTGTACTTCATATGATAAGCAGCCCGACGAGATTTCTCGACGGGCTGCTAATGTGGGCGTCAGATCCGTTGACCCAACGCAATTAACACTTGCTTGATCACTTCTCCCGCTCTCCCGGCCATCTCGTTCGTGAGACGATTAACCTCCTTGTCCGATAAGCGGCCGGCGCAGTTCATAGTCATGTATACTTTTTGGCTATCCAGCGGGAGGATAATCGTAACCGTACATCGGCTGTTGATAGTCTTATCTAGATCAGCCGGTGTAACGGTGACGAGGATGATAGCGCCGCCCTCAACATATGCGAAAAGGTGCATGGTCGGGAAATCCGCCACGCCCCCCATCTCCTGGATGAGAGCTTGGAGCGAGGAGATTTGGGTACCCTCCAGCTCCATAGCACGAGCTGGATGGCTGACGCTAAACAAAAATAACGCCATCAGCAAAACAATGAACTTGGGCATTTTTCCCCCTCTTCGCCGCCATACGCAGCACTGTGGTGCGATTATTCGCTATAAGTAAACTACATAGTATGAACAGTTGTGTCAAGAGGTATTGGAGAATCCGATTAAGCGACAAATCACAGGTCTTTTATGAAATACAAAAAGTCTCCTTATATGAGTTTCTTTAACTCGGTTTTTTCTAACTCCCCACCACATTAATATCGCCCTGGAATTTGGCGGCGAGATCCATAACGTCATTACCATAGAACGCATAAGCTGGGTTCGAAGCGTATTTCCATCCCGCAAAATATCTAAGGGCAGCGAGACGCTCAGAAGCGGTCGTACCGGCATCAGCGCCGTTGTCCTTCATGAGAAGCGCTGTTGCAAACGCGGCAGTTCTTGGGTCATACGGATTCGGTAGCGCATTACCCAACATAGTCCCCACTCTATCTGCATACAACACCCATGTAGAAGGGATAAACTGCGCAGGACCCATTGCACCTCCCCAGCCGTACCACGGTTTACACGACACCTTGGCAGTCTCGGGATTCATTCCGAGCTGCTGCATGAGTATGAGAAATGGGGGCACATCGCGCGTAGGACTCATCGCTTCGTGATAGCTGCAGCTGCCGATATTTTGCCCAAGATTTGTCTCCTCTGAAAGAATGCCTAAGATAAGCGCGGGCCTTACGCCGGTGGCGGCCGAAGCATCTTTTGCGTAGCTGTAAATATCACCGAAACTTACTTGCTTTGTAGTATCGCGCAGGGCAAAGAGTGCTGCTTGAATTTGTGCTGCGGTCTTTTGTTGCGAGGTTATGGTTGATTTATATGCTGACTCCTGACCCTTGGCGGCCTTAAGGAGCGATTGTTTTTGATTTTCTGAATCCTTGAGCGAATTGTTTTGGACCACCTGCAATTGGCGCAAGTCGCTTGCTTCCTGCTGCTGCTGCTGCAGGGCGTCTTCACGAGCCGCCAAATCGCCTCGCTGAGTCGACATTTGATTAAAGGCGCTTGCGAGCGCTTGCTTCACTTCATCAAAGTGATCGAGTTCCTGGAAGTAGTTGTTGAGCGTCCCGCCAAGAAGCTGTATGGCGAGGGGGGTATCATCTATTTGGTGAGTTTGTCGCAGCATGCCAGCGAGAGATTTTTGCCCATCGGAAACCTTTGAGTCTAGCGTTGAAATTCCAGCTTGTTTCTGACTTATGCTCGCGCCAAGTGTTTTGATTGTAAGATCTCGCTGCTTAATTTCGAGTTGCGCCTCGGTTATCTGATAGTCTAGAACCGCAACATCTTTCTCAAGCGAAGTGCGTTCTTTTTGTTTGGTGGCGAGCTGTGCTTGATTCTGAGAAATTTGTTTGTTCACCGCATCGAGTTGTGCCTGCAGAGCGGCTTGTTGATTGGCAGCCGTATCGGCAAGCGCCGCAAAAGGCATACACAGGAAAGTAAGTATTGTGATAAAAAAAATGCGATTGCGCAGCATAATAATCCCCTTTGCCTTTATGGCAAAATATAAAAGCTAGTATACACCAGCAAACAACCTCGAGCTGGAGTCGACTGCGAGGATTTCGTTATTCCTTTGCAGGAACTGCTGTTTCTGTTGCTGCCGGAACAGCGACTTCGGCAACTGGTACTGGTTCTTTTTCTTCTACGGCTGCGGTTACAGACGCAACGATTTCCTCCCCAGAGATTTTGAGAGTGGCGCTTCCTGGGAGCTTGATATCAGAGGCCAAAATGTGATCTCCAACGCTCTCAAGCTTTGTGAGGTCAACGTCGAGTGCATGTGGCAAATCGGCAGGAGTGACCTCAATTTCCACGCTGTGGAGCGCCTTAACAATAATGAAGCCCGCTTTTTCTGCAGGTGCCTCACCCACGAATGAAAGTGGTACGCTAATTTGTATTTTTTTGCCTTTTTCGAGAGCGTAAAAATCCGCGTGTATGAAGCGGCCTGAAACGGGATGGATTTGCACTTCTTTTATAAGAGTTTCCTTGTCCTCTCCTGATCCATGGAGCTTCACCACCGAAGTGCGCCCTGCTTCTTTCCACACTCGCTCAAGCTGTCGCTCATCTACCGATATAGAGGCCGAGGGCTCTTTGTGGCCATAGACGACGGCGGGAACAAAGCCACGACGTCGCACGTCCGCAGATGCGCCTAATCCTCTCTCTTGCACTTCTAACGTTAACATGGCGAGGAGTGTACCTTTTTGCAAACAAAAAGTCAAAAAAGGAGAGGCCGCGTGGGTGAGTTTACGCTCAATTTCCCCCTTTCAGAATATTTCCTCCTAGCGATAGTACCGTATACTGCTCAGATATGAAATACAATTTCCTGGCGATTGGCGACACAGCGGTGGATGAGTTTATTAAACTTCAAGACGCAGAGGTGCACTGCGACGTAGAACATAAAAATTGCACCATTAGTATGCGCTGGGGAGACAAGATTCCTTTTGAGCTTGCGGTAGTGGTTGCAGGAGTTGGCAACGCGGCAAACGCGGCAGTAGCCGCATCGCGCCTCGGTCTTTCGAGTTCCTTTATTTCAAATGTAGGCGAAGATCGCCCCGGCGAAGAAACCATTGCCTCTTTCAAACATGAGAAGGTCGACACCTCCTATGTAAAGGTCAACGCGGGCATGGTGACAAATCATCACTACGTGCTCTGGTTTCATGCCGAGCGGACGATCCTCATCAAGCACGAGAACTATCCATACGCGATTCCTCAGGAATTGGAGCCGCCAAAATGGATGTACCTTTCATCGGCAGGAGAAGCGTCAGAAAACTTTCATTACGAACTTGCAGATTGGCTTACAGTACACCCTGAAACAAAGTTAGCTTTTCAGCCTGGTACTTTTCAGATGAAAATGGGCAAAGATAAATTGAAAAATCTTTACGCGCATACCGAGCTGGTTGCATGCAACAAAGAAGAGGCGCAACGCATTCTTGAGACAAAAGAAACGGATATTAAGGCGCTTCTCACTACCATGCGCGCTTTGGGACCAAAAATTGTGCTTATCACCGATGGTCCGGCCGGCTCGTACGGTTTCGACGGCGAGCGCATGCTCAAAGTCCCGATGTATCCCGACCCAAAACCGCCAGTCGATAGGACCGGAGCGGGGGACGCATGCACCTCCACCACTGTGGCGGCGCTCGCGCTTGGCCACACGCTCGAAGAGGCAATGCTCTGGGGTCCAATTAATTCCATGTCGGTTGTGCAGGAAATTGGTGCGCAAAAAGGCCTCCTTTCAGAGATGCAACTTCTCGAGTGGTATGCAAAGCGTCCAGCCGATTACATAGCGAAGATACTCTAACTATTGACTAGCGCTTACCGCTTGCGCGTTCAAGGCATCAGTAATTGGATTTATCATGTGTTCAAGGCGAAAACCTAAGGTCAAAATAAAAAGACCAAACGATAAAATAAGCAGGCTGCCGAGATAGGTGCTAATGCGCGCGTACAATATTTGGCGGGTTCGATTATTGATAGGCATATCTATATTGAGATTATGCTTAGGTACTTTTCCTCGCAACGACTTTTTGCACTGCTTCCATAATATGCACCGGGTCCATACCATAGTGAGTAATAAGCTGATTTGGTTCTCCTGACTGTCCGAACATATCCTGGACACCGTTCATCTCCATAGGAAGCGGTACATGGCGTGCCAATAGCTCTGCAACCGCGCCGCCAAGGCCGCCCGTGGTTTGGTGTTCTTCTACCGTCACAACAGCGCCTGCTTTTTTTGCCTCTCCAAGAATAGTGTCAGCGTCGAGCGGCTTAATGGTGTGCACATGTATCACCACTGATCGTATGCCGCTCTTCTCCATGTCTCGCGCCGCCACGAGTGCGCTGTACACCAACGGGCCGGTGGCAATTATAGCGACGTCAGCTGGCATTGTGCTGCGCCAAAGCACATTTGCTTTCCCGATTTCAAAGGGCGTATCCGCTGTTGTCATAATTGGCGTTTTTTCTCGTGCAAATCTCATGTAGACCGGCTTTCCATAGCGCGCGGCGGCAATGGTTGCTTTTCTCCCCTCTTCGGAATCGCACGGATACAGGACTGTCATATTTGGAATTACTCGCATGAGCGCGATATCTTCGAGCGCCTGGTGCGTTGCGCCGTCGGGCCCGACTGAAACACCCGCATGCATTCCGCACACCACGGCATGGACATTATTGAGCGCAATAGTCGTACGAATTTGTTCCCAATTGCGCCCAGGGCTAAACGCTGCGTATGAAGTAAAGAAAGGAATTTTTCCGTAATTTGCCATTCCCGCAGAAACCGTTGCCAAGTTTTGTTCAGCAACACCCACCTGGATAAACCGTTCTGGAAACTTTTTTTGAAAATGATGCGCTTGAGTAGACTCAGAAAGATCTGCGGATAGGACGACGACTCGAGGATCGGCTTCGCCTGCTTCGACAACCCCCTTTCCAAAACCCTCGCGTGTCGAGGCCATGGCTGGCGAATCAAATAAATTCAGAGCAAGCCTTGCGTCCTCATTCAGCATGGAGAAAAGTATACCTCATAAAACTTTAGACGGTTATGTCAATTAAGTTTAGACCGGTTTCTTCGTCATAGCTTCTGAGGAGCGGCTGCGTTACTTGCCAAAGACCTATTTCAAGCGTGACAGCAACGATTGCCCGCCTGAAGTGGCCGCCGATACACGCGAGACTAGCGTCGCACCTCGAAAGTACGCCGTGGGCATGAATCATGGGCGCCTCTGCAAACTCCGTTACATTGCCGTTCATGCTGGCAACCTCGAAAGGTCCTTGCTCTTGTCGCCATACGTAGCTGCGATTGGAAAGATCATAGTACCCTATTTCTACGTCTTTCACCGCACCAATTGCAGAAAAATCTGCCCAATGCACATCGCTTTGTTCACAAAAATCTTTTAACGTCGAAAACACTTCTTCGCCCTGAGAGAACACCAGAAAATACCCGTTATGGATCTGCACTGACTTCATATAAGAACGGGGCGCTTCATACGCCGAGCGCCGCAAGAAATTCCTCCTTTTGCTTATCCGCGGGTACTTTATCGGTGGGACCCTTCCCTGGTGGCGCGCCATGCCAACGATAATCGCCTTCGATTACAGGCACGCCTTTGCCGGGGATGGTATAGGCGAGAATCATGGTGGGCTTTTCTTTTATTGCTCTCGCCTCGTCGCAAGCCTCTACAAATTGCCGTATGTTATGGCCATCTATCTCAATCACATGCCAATTGAAGGCGCGGTATTTGTCTGCAAGCGGCTCGAGCGGCATCACGTCTTCGGTATTGCCGTCGATTTGAATGTTGTTGCGATCCATTATTGCTATGAGGTTATTAAGGCGATACTTACCTGCAAACATCATTCCTTCCCAAGTATTGCCTTCTTCGTGTTCGCCATCGGAAGTGGCGCAATAGATGCGAAAATTTTTTCCGTCCATGCGCGCTGCATAAGCGTATCCTGCCGCTTGCGAAATTCCACTGCCCAGTGGGCCGGATGTCGTCTCAACACCAGGAAGCTTTTCACGTTCAGGGTGTCCTTGCAGTCGCGAGCCAAACTTGCGGAGCGTGAGACACTCTTCTAGAGGAAAGTACCCACTATGCGCCATCGCCGCGTAGCGTACAGGGCAAATATGGCCGTTTGAAAGAAACAGCCTGTCGCGCTCTTCCCATGCGGGATTCTTTGGGTCATGCTTCAGCGTATGAAAATAAAGCGCAGCAAAAATATCTGCCATGCCCAAAGGACCGGCGAGGTGGCCGCTTTTTGCGGCTGCGAGCATTTCTATAATAGTGATGCGAATATCATGCGCTTTTTGCTCGAGTGACGCGATTTCCTGCTCAGTAATCATAAGCTGGATTATAACGCAGATTGTGCGAGCGAAAGGAGGCGCTCATAGGCCGCATGCGGGTTTTTAGCTTTCGAAAGAGCGCTCCCCGCACAAAAACGCCGCACGCCAGCATGTGCAAGAGACGCGATATTGCTCTCTCCTACGCCGCCATCGTCGGCGATTAGAAGATCTGGGTGTTTTGCATGTAGACGAGCAATTCTCTCAGGTGCGCTCGGTTCATACGGAATTCCTTGTACGCCTATCGAAGCAATGGACATCATCTGCACCACGTCTATATCGGCGACATACGCATCAATTGCTTCGATAGGCGTTTGAAATAAGACGCCAAGACCCACTTCTTGCGCACCCGCAAACTTCCATGCAGAAATAATTTTACTAGCTTCCTCGCCCATTGCTTCAATGTGGCCAATGATGCGGCGCGCGCCTACTTCTAAACATCGTAGCCCGACGGCATGCGGCTTTGACACCATGAGGTGTACCTCGTAGATAAATCCGTCTATCGCGGGGAGCGTTTCTTCTCCAGGAAACCATGTCGTATTTGGTGCGAACACTCCGTCAGTGATATCGATATGCAATGCTCGCGCATACCTCGAGTGCAGCATTGCCGCTGCTGCAATTTCAGCAATCGACGTAGGTACAACCGTAGGGATAATTTCAATATTGCTCACTTCCATAGCGATAGTTATAGTTCTGAATCGAGCATGGCGATACGCCTCACATGTCGCTCGTCTCCTGAAAAGGGTAACTCAAGAAAACGCTGCACGGCTCGCTTGCTTTCATCTAACGTAAGGAACCGTCCGGCAAGCGAAAGCGCATTGGCATCGTTATGGTCTCTCGTTGAAGTAATAATATCTATTGTTTTGCCAGAAGCGTCTGTCTGCGGCTTCCCCGCCTCGCCGTAATACACCGCGGCTCGCACTCCTATAAAACGATTTGCTGCCATTGCCTCCCCTTGCCCTGAGCCGCCCGCGATAATCGCAAGCGAGTCTGTTTTGCCACTTACAACATCTTCCGAAAGTTTTTTGGCGGCGGCCATAATAAACACTGGGTAGTCGTCGTTTTTATCGAAGGAAAACGCGCCGCAATCCTCGACGAAGTGCCCCAGAGACTCGATGAACGGTTTTAGTGTTTCTTTCAGCTCAAAGCCGCCGTGGTCGGTTGCAAGATACACCTTCATGATTAGAGTTTTTTGGCGACCTCGACAACATGTTCGATGAGCGTATGCACATACCCCATTTCGTTGTCGTACCACGCAAGTACCTTCACCAAATTACCGTCTACGACGCGCGTCATGCCCAAGTCGGCAATAGAGCC
>JAYTRG010000049.1:0-11063 GCA_043746305.1 Candidatus Parcubacteria bacterium | reverse complement strand
TGGACGGCGTCTAAGGCCCGGAGGCGTTAGGCGAGCTGCAGGTTTCCGAGTTGAATCGGAGAAAGTACTGCACGTGCTACTTTGTTCGCACTTGAATGTTTGAACAGTTTGAGAGAGTTGTTCACTCTCGCATCGCGCAAACACCTGACGATTTCTCTGTCGAAGCCAGTCACCCCCAAAGAGGACACTTCATTTCCTCTTTGCGAACGGCAGGTCACAGATTATTTTCTTTTCAAAGTTCTCTCTGCGCTTCGTTTTTCTTCGCGATTTCGTATGCTTTGACGTTTGTCCTCCTTTTTCTTACCGCGCACAATTGCTATACGAAGCTTCAGAACCCGACCTTTATTATACACTGAAATAGGGATTATAGTCAATCCCTGCTGCCCCTCTGCGCTCAGGACCTGGGCTATTTCCTTTGTTTTCAGCAACAGGCGGCGCGTACGTTCAGGATCGTAGCTGGTGGGAGCGTTGGCCACTTGGTAGGCAGGAATGGTAGCCCCCACCAAATATGCTTCACCGCCGCGCGCCACCACTCGCGATCCCTTAAGCGAGCCTTGTTTTGCTCGCAAAGACTTCACCTCATACCCAAACAGCTCCATACCAGCCTCGAGCTCTTCGAGGATGGCGTAGTCAAACCTGGCGCGCTGATTTTCTATAAGTGACATACAGATGATTATCGCTTTTGTGCGGCGTGGCGCAACCGAATGATACGAATCTCGCGTTTCGAGATGATTTTGTAAAAGATCAGATACCGATATCGGGCCAGGGGAAAGACGATGATGTCCGTCTCGTCAGTTGAAAGTCCAATCCCTGGGTATGCGGCGAGCAACTCGGCCAAGGCCTCTGCGGTATCGAGAAAAGCGTAAGCTGCTTTCCTGTCCGTGCGGGCAATATACAAATAAGCTTCTTCGAGTTGTTGAAGCGAGCGTTCGCTCCAAGTAGCTTTCATGCTTTGCGGAGTTTTTTGAACGTTTGCTGCACTTTTTTTTCGGATGCAACTTCTCCACGCTTGATTTCATCGAGTCCTTCGTGGATATCGGCACGCTCTTCGTTTGATAGCCGGTACAGCAAACCCCTTTGTTGTTCAATATTCATTGACTGTCGAACGAGCTCTGCTTGCGCTTCTTGGGGCCAGCTTTCCGCTCGCTCAATAACCATTGCGATCGCCGTCTTTGTCATAAATCGATTGTATCATATTGAGATATCTTGATCGTAGTTGTAGACGTGTGCGGCATTGTGTACGAGAGGCCCTACGGATACATAAACGCCTGAATAACCGTAAAGACAAGACTGACCAAAAAGAGATCATAGGCTATCTTGAGAAACGAAGCGGAGCCGCCAACAAAGTATGCAAATATGGCGCCAAAGGCGACGCACTGAACTATCATTTTGATTTTGCCGGCACCGTTTGCGCCCGGGTTCTGTCCCAAGTTCTGTTTTGAGCGATATGCCATAATCCCGTTCACCACCTCAAGCGCTGCACCTACAAAAATAAGCGTCCAACCAAAAAGCGAGGGGATGAAAACGAGAGCAACGACGGCGATGAGGCCGCGGTCAGCAGCAGCGTCTAATACTTTTCCTGTTTCGGTTATTTGATTGCGGGTGCGAGCCAGCGCGCCATCTACCGCATCAGAAAGTGCAGCAATGATAAAGAGGGCAAACCCGGTAATATAGAAATGTGCGAACAGACAATAATAAATAAATGGTAAAGAAACGATGCGCAGCCACGACACTTGATTTGGACTCACTTGTGCAGGAATAAACGGAAGCAACGTCTGATCGAGAAATTTGTCGGTTGATTTTTGAAACCATGTCATACATTAAGTAGAGACGAGTGTACCGCACTTATGTATTTAGTATACTCTTTTGCCGCTGCGTTTGGAGCGCGCACGTTTTGATTGTATATTCCACAGCATGACTGAACCAAAAATTCCGCCGCAAAAATCAAAAGGAGGGAAGCCTGCCCCAAGCGCCGGTCCCAACATCTGGCTCCAGCTCGCGATTGCACTTGGGATTTTTGTGCTTATATCGGGCGGTTACTCTGCGATAAAGCAGTATTTAGTGAGTTCTCCGCAGGAGGAACCCCTCTCACAAGTTGCCGACGACATTTCTGCCGGAAAAATAAAGTCTATTATCGTGGAGGGAGATACAGTTACTGCCACGTATACTGACGGCACCAGCAAAATCTCGCACAAGGAGGCGGAGAGCTCGCTTACCGCTACGTTAAAAAATTACAGCATCGATCCCGCCAAACTCGCGGCCGTTTCCATTAAAGTGCAGGATCAAAATGGCTTTAAATACTGGCTCACCACGCTGGTTCCGATTATCCTTCCGGCTTTTCTCCTTTTTGGACTGGTTTGGTACCTGTCGCGCCAAATGAAGGGTGGCGGCATGCAGGCGTTTACCTTTGGCCGCTCGATGGCGCGCCTTATCAGACCCGATGACGCAAATCAAAAAGTTACTTTTGCCGATGTTGCCGGCGCACAGGAGGCAAAACAGGAATTGCTTGAAATTGTCGATTTTTTGAAAAACCCAAAAAAGTTTATTCAAATTGGCGCACGCATCCCCAAGGGTGTACTTCTCATGGGTGCACCCGGAACCGGTAAAACGTTGCTTGCGCGAGCGGTTGCAGGGGAAGCAGGCGTGCCGTTCTTCTCTATTAGTGGTTCGGAATTTGTGGAGATGTTTGTGGGTGTTGGAGCTTCGCGCGTGCGCGATCTTTTTTCACAAGCAAAAAAAGGAGCTCCCGCGATTATCTTTGTGGACGAGATTGATGCGGTAGGCCGGGTACGTGGCACAGGTGTGGGAGGCGGCAACGATGAGCGCGAGCAAACGCTAAATCAAATTCTTGTGGAGATGGACGGATTTGAACCCAATGAAAAAGTCATCATCATGGCTGCTACCAACAGGCCGGACGTACTCGACCCAGCGCTTCTTCGCCCAGGAAGGTTCGATCGCCGCGTCACCATAGACCTCCCTGACAGGAAAGATCGCGTAGCCATTATGGTAGTGCATACGCGTAAAAAGCCGATGGGACCTGACGTAAACATAGAGGTGATAGCCGAACGCACACCCGGGTTTTCTGGTGCCGATTTGGGTAATTTGATGAACGAAGGCGCTATTTTAGCCGCGCGAGAAAATCGCAAGGAAATTACACAGTACGATCTTATTCGCTCTATAGAAAAGGTGATGCTCGGCCCCGAGCGCAGGAGTCATCTGCTCAACAAAAAAGAGAAAGAGATTACGGCGTATCACGAAGCGGGGCACGCATTGGTGGCTTCAATTTTGCCCTATGCCGATCCGGTGCACAAAATTTCTATTATAAGCCGCGGCAGAGCGGCAGGTTACACCCTCAAGCTACCGTTTGAGGAAACAAAGATGCAATCGCGCAGGGAGTTTCTTGATGATATATCGGTTTCACTAGGCGGCTACTTGGCCGAGCTCGCTGTTTTCGGCGACCTTACCACAGGCGCTTCCAACGACCTGCAGGTATCAACCTCGCTTGCTCGCAACATGGTTACTAAATATGGCATGAGCGAAAAGTTTGGCCCGATTGTTTGGGATCAAATGGGCGGGCGCGTTATGTTTGGCGGCGGCGTGGAAGGCTCGGAGCAGTCGTCGGAAACCTCCGCTGCGATAGATGAGGAGGTAAAGAAAATAATAGAGGGCAGCCGTAAGAAAGCAGAGGAGATACTAAAAAAACACCGAGCTGCGCTCGACGCTATTGCTGCGTACTTGCTAGACAAGGAGACAGTAGAGCGCGAGGACTTTGAAAAATTGCTTATCGCAAACGGCATTACCCCGAAAAAAAAGCAGGATGGGGACGGCGTGGTGGTCGTGTAGTAATTTTGCGTAGATAACTATTAGGTTCCATTACACTCGCCAAGTTATTTTTCAGGAGAAAGCTCGATGAATCGCTTTTTTTGCAAACGCATGCCATAGTATCTGCAGGGAATACGGCGCAATGCCGAAAGGCGCAACTGAGGAGGCTCATCATGAGGGATCTATATACGCTCTTTACAAAACTGCCGCTTAAGCTGGGTGGTGGTTTCTGGATCGGTGGTATTTCTCAGGCAGATGTCAATTCGTACCTATTCACGATCTGTGCGAATGCGGGAGAGGGCGCACCGGCCGATATGTGTAAAGAAAACAAGGAATGCCAAGTCGGCACTATCACCGTATTCACGGACGAAAGGGTGCTTTCGATTGTCTTTGGAGCGGAGTTTGAACCAGACATTGTGCATACGGCATGTAGTTCGGGCAATACGTACCCGATCCTGCTCGATGCGATAAACAGGACGAATATTTCCGGTGATTTGATGCCGAAGTTCGCGATTGCGCTCATGAAAGAAGGAGGAGTCGAGACGCCGATCGTGACTTCTACGTGGGCATTTCCTGTTCCACCGACACTGAAAGATAGTGATTTGATACAGATCATACATTTCAGCCTCGGCAGGTTCATGCTTGAATCGTGTGAGTGGATGCAGGAGATTCTCGAAGAAATAGCGATTACGCAAGTTCATTGATACGCGACAAGACCGCTTGGAGGAGCGGTCTTTTCATTATTTAAATTGAGTCAATCCGCCATCTGCCACTTTAAGGTCTCGTTGCCAAGCCCAAAATCTTTGTGTCCCACAGGCCATATCTTGGCGCCTTCTGAAGTGGCGACAGGCTCTGTCACTTGCCAATCCTTTTTTACCAATGTTACGGTATCGTTTGCGAGTGTAATACCAAAAAAGCGCGGGCCGTTGATAGACAGAAAGTCCTCGAGCTGCTTCAGCGCGCCCATTTCGTCAAACACTTGTGTGTACATCTCTATTGCAACAGGGGAGTTGAAGACGCCGAATGCCACGTTGGACGAAAACTTCTTGCTCTCAGGGTGCGGTGCGGTGTCGGTGCCAGCGGAGATAAAGAGAAGTCCTTTTGTTGCGAGTGCGCGCACTGCCTCGCGGTCTTCGGTGCGCTTCACCAAGGGTTTGCAATGAAGGAGCGAGCGATAGCCGCCATTAAAGGCCTGCGTACGGTCGTACATCAGGTGATGCGGCGTGATGGTGGCGACGAGCTTGCCGTCTTTCCCGTTTTTTTCCATAAACTCGGCCCCCACTTTAGTGCTCATGTGCTCCAGTGATACGCGCAGGTTCGGGAATGCGTCCAAAAGCCTCGGCAGCACGTCGGCAAAAAAAAGCTTTTCGCCATCGTATGGATCCACCTCTGTGCCCCCAGCATTCAAATGTACTTCGCCATGCAAGAGGAGTGGCATTCCAACACGCTCCATTGTTTGCAATAGTTCCTTTGCTTCCAAAATAGAACAAAAACCCCACTGGCTGTTGGTGGTAGCGCCCCATGGATACGACTTTATTGCGTATATCTTTGTACCGCCTTCGCCAGCGGCGCCCTTTTCGATTTCCTCTGGTATGAGTGTGCGGGTGAGGTAGAAGCTCATTAGGGGATTGAATGAACTGCCCTGAATTGCTGAAAGGATTTCTTTTTTGTACGCATCAGCCTGTGCCACCGTCTCTATCGGTGGCTCGGTGTTGGGCATGATGAGACCACTGCTGAATTTTGCGGCCGTAATGGGCGCTACAGCTCGGAGCATTGCGCCTTGGCGCAGATGTACGTGTGAGTCAAACGGTTTTCGTATGGTGATTTGCTCCGACATAAATTAAGTATACACTCCGCCTATATGGCAACAAACGACACTGCAAAAAAAGCGCTCGCGCTTCACAAAAAACTCGGCGGCAAGATCCGCATCCAGCCAGCGGCGCCCGTGCGCAATAGGACAGACCTCTCTTTGGTATACACGCCGGGCGTTGCGGCGGTTTCTACCTATGTTGCAAAAAATCCTGCAAAAGCACGTGAGTATACGATTAAAGGGAGAATGGTCGCAGTGATTTCCGATGGATCGGCAGTCTTAGGGCTTGGTAATATCGGCCCCCTTGGAGCGCTTCCCGTAATGGAAGGGAAATGCGCGTTGTTTAAAACCTTTGCAGATGTGGATGCGATTCCGCTTGTCTTGGATACGCAGGACGCCGACGAAATAGTAGAAACTGTGTTGCGAGTTGCACCCGCATTCGGAGGCATCAACCTTGAGGACATTGCCGCGCCCAAGTGTTTCGACATTGAGCGCCGCTTGATAGCTGCTCTCGATATTCCTGTGATGCATGACGATCAGCATGGCACTGCAATTGTGGTCTTGGCCGGTCTCATCAATGCATTTAAAGTGGTGGGCAAAAAAATGGAAACAGCCAAGATTGTGATAAGCGGGGCAGGGGCAGCAGGAACAGCGGTCGCAAGACTTTTGCGTGCAGCGGGAGCCAAGCACATGCTCATGCTCGACAGCCGCGGGATAATTGATGCAACGCGCGCGGAGGCGCATAAAAAGGAGCTCGCTCAGTTTACCAATCCCGATCACGGGAAAGGCGGCCTACAAGAAGCGCTTGCAGGAGCCGACGTGCTGATAGGAGTTTCCGGCCCACGACTTGCAAGTGCTGCCGACATACGGCTTATGGCGCCTCGCGCCATTGTATTTGCGCTCGCAAACCCTACGCCCGAAATTATGCCAGAAGAGGCAAAAAAAGGCGGTGCCGCAGTGATTGCAACAGGCCGTTCCGACTACCCAAACCAGATCAACAACTCACTCGCATTCCCCGGCATATTCCGTGGAGCGCTCGATAGGAAAATTTCAAAAATAACCGATACGCACAAACTCGCTGCGGCAAAAGCAATTGCTGCGCTTGTACCCAAGCCTACCGCAAACAAAATCGTGCCGGACATGTTTGACAAGCGAGTGGCAAAGGCAGTCGCCAAAGTCATTCGTTAGGCCTATAATCGGCGAGACCGCCCTTAGCTCAGTTGGTTAGAGCATCGAGCTTATACCTCGAGGGTCCTTGGTTCGAGTCCAAGAGGGCGGATAATAGGATTTTCGGGGCAGATTTTCTCATAATCCGCGTAATGCATGCGGTCCTTGATGGGTTGTAACGTTGCATGAATATAGCGTATTGCGTTGGCCAGTCTGCGCCACGGAAATCGGTGTCGGACACCGTTTTGGCAGCTCAATATTTATTGTCTAATAGTGCAACTCTGCGTGATAGGATTTGCGGATGCCGTATAAAAAGGAAATGACGCTTAATTCTGTCATGCAAGCTGGGCTCGTTGTCTTTACGATGCTAGGGTTTTTGCTTACCGCCATGAAGCTGCCGCAGTACGGCCTCATTGCCACCCTGATTTCCGAAATGTTCTGGTTTTACAGTTCATATCGCGCATGGAAAGAAGCAAATCAGATGGGTATTTTTATTACAACAATACTTATTACTCTCATTGCCATCGTCGGCATTATAAATTATTGGTATTTTTAGTATATGAGTCATATCAACGAAAAAATAGATTTCACCGTATGCATTTACATAGTGCACGAGAATAAAGTGCTTATGCATAAACACAAAAAACTCGGTATTTGGCTTCCACCGGGCGGTCATATTGATCTAAACGAAGACCCCAACGAAGCGGCGATTCGCGAAGCAAAGGAAGAGACAGGGCTTGAGATTGAGCTCGTGGGCACGTCGACTCAGTATGATTCTCCCTATGGTGCGCGCGATCTTGTTCCGCCGCGGTTTCTTAATCGACACTACTACGATACGACGCGTTCGCACGAGCATGTAAACATGGCTTTTTTTGCTCGGCCAAAAACATTGGACATCAGACCCGAAGAAGAGGGAGGCGAGGTTCGGTGGTTTAGCGCTGAGGAGATACGATATCCGCAATACGCGATTGTGGCCGATGTGCAAGCGCACACCAAGGTGGCGTTTCAGGAGCTCGGTGTGAATTAGCGCGATTATTTTTTGGGAAGCGTGCTAGGCTTAGGGTATGAAAACGATGCTGTCATATTTTTCAGCTCCAATCGTGTTCGCCATATTGCTATGTGCTCCTCTAGCTGCGTCGGCTGACGTAGTTTCAGATTTGCAGGCGCAAGTTGCAGCCCTTACGCAAATGCTCGGGCAGTTGCAGGCAAAGAATAGTGCTGGCGACACAATCGGCGCTGTGCCTGTTTCGTCGTCGCCTTCGTGCTCGGCCATTTCTGCAACACTTACCCCCGGTTCGTCAGGCTCGGCAGTGACGCAGCTTCAGATGTTTCTCGCATCAGTTGGAGTGTTTAGTGTAGCGCCCACAGGCTATTATGGCCCCATCACCACGGCGGCAGTGCAGGCGTTTCAGGCAAAAAGTAGTATTGTAAATTCAGGATCTCCTTCAACGACTGGTTATGGAGCGGTGGGGCCTAAGACACTTGCGGCAATAGAAGCACAATGCGGCGGAGTGGGAGCGCAAGTAGGCGCGTTTATGCAGGTTTCGCCTACGAGCGGCAAAACTCCTTTGTATGTGAGTGTGCAGGCGACTGTAAACACCCTCAATAGCTGCGTCCCTGCTACCTATATGCTCGATTGGGGAGATCAATCGCCGAGCGTATTCATACCGCTAGCTGGCGGAGTGTGTCAGGCACTTCAACAAACATACACGCATACCTACGCCTCGCCCGCCGCATATGTAATCACCCTCTCTGCTGGTACGCATTCGAGTCAAGCCACAGTAGTGGCGCAACCGTAAGCAAAGGTTGTTTTTGAGCTCTCGCTCTGCGTCGCCCGCAGCTATTCCTCGTGCAAACTTGAATTTGCTTCTGTTACGCATGCTGCGAGCGCTTTGTGGGAAGTGAGCGATGGGTCGCTCGAAACTACACGCTGTGCCGCCTCGCGCGCCGCTTCTATAAGACGTGGATTTTTGAGCGCTTCCATACCGAGGTCGGTAATGCCCCACTGTTGATTGCCATATAAGTCGCCCGGGCCGCGGGTGGCGAGATCTTGTTCGGCAAGCTGAAATCCGTTGCTCGAGCGCTCGAGCGCTTTGAGGCGCTTCATGCTCATCTCGCTTCTTGTCTCGGGTAGGAGATAGCAAAACGGAGGATGCGATGAACGCTGTACGCGGCCGCGAAGCTGATGAAGTTGTGCGAGGCCAAAACGCTCAGCGCCTTCTATAAGAATAACGGTCGCGTTTGGTACATTTACGCCTACTTCAACTACCGACGTGGCTACTAAGATGTTGATTGTTCCGCTGGTGAAGCGCAGCATGACCTCGTCTTTTTCTTTGGACTTCATCGCTCCGTGCAAAAGCCCGATTTCATACTCGGGAAAAACTTCTTTTTTTAGGCGTTTTGCCTCGGCCTTTGCCGATTTTGCCTGAAGTGCGTTCAGTTTTGCCGGATCCGGCTCCTCGATGCGCGGACAAATCACGTACGCTTGACGGCCTTCTTGCAGTTTTTTTCGCACGTCTGTGTAGCATGCGCTGCGCTCTTTCGGAAATACTATCTTTGTAGAAATTTGCACGCGACCGGGCGGCAGCTCGTTTAATACTGACAGGTCCAAGTCGCCATACATGGAAAGCGCGAGCGTGCGGGGTATTGGGGTTGCTGTCATCGAAAGAAAATGGGGCGCTATCTCACTTTTGCGCGCAAGTGCGCGACGCTGTCTCGTGCCAAAACGGTGCTGCTCATCTACTATGGCGAGCGCAAGATGTTGAAACTCGACCGATTTTTGAATAAGGGCGTGCGTGCCGATGAGCATGGCAATTTCGCCGCTTGCAATCCATTTGAGAAGCTGGGCACGTGAAATACTTGTAGCACTACCGGGCGATAATTTCGAGGGAAATTTTTTGCAACTGCTTCCGGTCATAAGGGCTATGTTGATAGGTAAGTGTTTGAAATATTCTATAAAACTTTCAAAGTGTTGGCTGGCGAGAATTTCGGTAGGCGCCATGTAGGCAACTTGCATGGTGCCGCTTGCGCGGTTGGCTAAAGCGCCATTGGGCGCTCGCTCGAACTCGCCGTTAGCGAGTTTTAGGGGTGGTCGGGCGTTGACTACTGCATAGCTGGCAGCCGCCGCGACGAGTGTTTTGCCGCTTCCTACGTCGCCTTCGAGAAGTCGTGCCATAGGGTGGGGTTTGGATATATCTTTTATTATATCGGCGATTGCGCGCTTTTGAGCGCCGGTAGCTTGTAGGGGGAGCATAGAGAGAAACCGTGCGGCGTGGGAGGGGCCTTGTTGCACGATGAATGCGCCTTCGGTGTCGTTTTTAGCGCGATCAAGCGCTCGCGAAACCTGTAAGATAAACATTTCCTCGAACGAAAATCGTTTTTTTGCCGCCTCGGCGTGGCGCTGGTTTTCGGGCTGATGAATCCACACAATCGCGGTTGCTAGTTCGGGAAGATGTAGTTCGTTTCGCACGGCCTCAGGAATCGGATCTTCTAGCTGTTCGTGCAATTTTGCCTCGAAAAATTTTCGGATCGAATGATAAAACCACCGGCTCGTTACGCCATGTGATTCGGGATATACGGGAAACAGCGCAGGCGCGCTGTTCGCAAGCATGTTTTCTTGTGCAAATAGACCAGAGGTGTCATGCGCCGAAATTTTTTCAACTTCGGGGTTGGCGAGATAGGGCTTATCCGCCTTGCCGCCGACAGATCCATGTATTCGCACGAGCTGATTCTGCGGAACGTACGAGGCCATGTAGGGCTGGTTGAACCACATAATTTTCACTTTGCCCGTCTTGTCCTCGAACCAGCCCTCGGTAACGGTGCGACGGCTTTTCCAGAGTTTTTTTGCCTCGAGCTTCTTGATCTGACCCACAAGGGTGACATTGGTGCCGGGTATAAGCTCTCGAGAGCTACTCTCCATGCCGGGAGCTTCGTAGCGCACCGGAAAGTGGTAGAGGAGGTCGCGAAGGGTTTGGATGCCTAATTTTCGCAACGCTCTCTTTTGAAGAGAAGTGAGACGGAAGTGTTGTTCCAATGCGTCAGATGGCTGCATCGAGTGAGTATACCCAACTTATACACAGGAGAGGGTATAGGCACCTTGCACAACAAAAAGTCCTAGGTACTATGGTGCTCAATTAGAAATAATATGTGCATCTATGGTATTAGACGATGACAATACTAAGGAAGACGAAATTGTTAATCCGGATATTGCGGAGGAGTTGGATGAAACAGAGACAGATGAAGACGAGGATGAAGTTTTGCTTGG
>JAYTRG010000048.1:0-5262 GCA_043746305.1 Candidatus Parcubacteria bacterium | reverse complement strand
CGCCGCATGCGTAGTCAAATGCCTCCAAGCGCCAATACGCTGCGCGATTAAAAAAAGAGAGGAGCAATACAACCGCACAAAGCGCTGCACCGCAAAATGCAGGTATGCTCGCGAGTCCTGCACCGGCTGCATAGGAGGAAAATGCGGCAATTCCTGGCGCGAGCGTCCAAAAAAACCACGAAATTTTGTTCGGCTTTGTAGAACCTTGCAGCGTCCCAATGATATACGGAATGGTGCCCACAATATTTGCAAGAACGCCAAACGAAAGCACGTATATACCCATGACTACTTAAAAAACTCACGCCGAATCGTCATGACCTCGCGGTGGTAATGTTCGCTCTCACGGCGGGGATAAGGCAAATCTACGGCAAATGTTTTGGCAACTGCCCCATCTCGCATCAAAAATATGCGGCCGGCAAGAGAAACTGCCTCTTCTATAAGGTGGCTCACCATCACGACCGTCATTGAACGCTCCTGCCAGACTTTTATGATGTCGTCGTGAAGCTCTGCTGTAGTTTTTGGGTCGAGCGCAGAAAACGGCTCGTCGAGAAGAAGTACCTCAGGCTCTACCGCAAGCGCCCGCGCGATTCCCACACGCTGCCTTTGCCCGCCGGAAAGATCGGCCGGTAACTTATCGGCGAACGCCGTGAGCTGCATCACAGCGAGTTCTTTTTCGACCCGTCGCCTTATTTCCTTTTCTAAAACCTGTTGTTGCCGAAGGCCGAGCGCAGCGTTCTCATAGACTGAAAGCCACGGGAATAACGCGCCCAGCTGGAATGTCATCGCCACTTTTTTGGGCCTCGTAACGGTGCCGCTACTCGCCTCCTCGAGCCCTGCCATCATCTTTAGCACCGTAGACTTGCCTCCGCCTGAGGCGCCGATAAAGCATACGAACTCGCCGCTCTCAATGGCAAAGGAAACGTCCGAGACCGCGTCACGCGCTTCGTGCTCGTAGCGTTTTTGCACGCTTTCAAATTGGATGAGAGACGACATATTTATTCAAATCGAAATCTCTGAGAATAATGCAGGAGTCGCTGCCAGACGAAAAAGTTAAACGCAGCAATCATGGCTATCATGACGCCAAAGGCGAGCATGTAGGTAGCGGTATCTCCTACCGCTGAGGTTTGTACGAGAATGGTGCCTATGCCAAAGAGATCTTGCGCAGATGTACCCTGAGGTAGATATACATGCAGCGCTTCAGCAACGATAATAATGTTCCAGCCGCTCGCGACTGCCAAAATGGAGCCGGTCACGAACTGCGGAAATATTGCCGGAAGTGTGAGGCGCCGAATCATCGAAAAGCCTCTAAGGCCGAATACGCGACCAGCACTGAACATATCGTGCGGTATTACCTGCAAACCTCCTACGAGTGCAAAAACGATTGTCCACACCATGTTGAGAAACAAAATTGTTATCGCCGCGCCTTCAATGAACCCGAATGATCCGAAAAACACCACGAGTGCGGGCAAGAGGGCAAGGTTTGGCACGCTCTCAAGAACATCGAAAATAGGGAGGAGTATCGTCTCAAAGGTGCGGTTATGTTCTATAAGAAGCGCTATGGGTATTGCACACATGACAGAAAAAACGTATGCAACCGCAAGGCGCCCGAGCGTTGCAAGCACGGCGGTCATCATAGTTGCGACGGTAATGGATGTCGCCATGGGTGGGTGGCCAATATATTTGAGTACGAACGCAAGAAGAGCAAAAAGGAGGAGCGGCCCTAACACTATTGAGTAGAGTTTCTCCTCAATGGAAACAGGGTAGTGCCCGTGACGATGGCGAATATGCTTCACTCTCCTATTGTATCGCACAAAATACGCATGGAAGCGCGGTATACTAATTCTATGTCGCTTAAGGAAGATGTCGCAAAATTGATAAAGGGCGATGTTGCCGACGATGCGGAAACTATAAAAAAATATAGTCGCGACACAAGCATTTTTGAACGCGCTCCTAAGGTGGTGGTATTTCCCAAGACAGCGGACGACGTTGCCGCAGTAGTAAAGTATATAGGTGACGCAAAGTCTCGGGGCGAAGACATATCAATTGCCCCAAGAAGCGCCGGTACTGATATGACCGGTGGCGATCTCACCGACAGTGTTTCTATGGTATTTACCAAGTACATGAACCTCTTGCACGAGGTAAACGACAACGATGCAACGGTAGAGCCCGGCATGTACTATCGAGATTTTGAGAGGGAGACCCTTGCACGCGTGGGTAAAATTCTGCCCTCCTACCCTGCCTCGCGAGAGCTGTGCGCCATGGGCGGCATTGTATCGAATAACTCAGGCGGTGAGCTCACACTGCGCTACGGCAAAACTAATACATATGTCCGCGCCCTCGAAGTAATACTCGCAGATGGCTCTAAAGCCACGCTCAAAAAACTTTCTATGGAAGAGCTCGCCAAAAAAAAAGAGCAGCAGAATTTCGAAGGTGAGGTGTACCGAAAAACACATGCGCTCATAGACGCAAACATGGGAGAAATCATGGCCGCGCGCCCGAGTGTGAGTAAAAACTCCGCAGGATATGCGCTATGGAATGTGATAAATAGCGAGGCGGGCACGTTTGACCTCACGCAGCTTTTTACAGGCGCACAAGGCACGCTCGGCATCATCACCAAAGAAACACTTGGCTTGGTAAAAATAAAGGAGAAGCGCGCTATGCTGGTAGTTTTTGTCGACGACCTTAAACTATTGCCCGAAATAGTGCACCGGGTTCTGCATCAAAAGCCAGAAAGTTTTGAAAGTTACGATGATCAAACTTTTTCGCTCGCGGTGCGCTTTATACCGCAAATCATAGGTCACCTGGGCTTCTTTAAGATGATGAAGCTCGGATTTGCTTTTCTTCCTGAGGCGTATCTTGCACTCCGAGGCGGTATTCCCAAGCTTGTATTGATGGCAGAGTTTGCCGAAAACACGCACGACGAAGCCCTAGAAAAAGCGCGCGCGGCGCGCGCGGCGCTCCAAGACTTGCCGCTACGCACCAAAATCGCAACAAGCGAGTCACAAATGGCCAAGTATTGGACCATTCGACGCGAGAGCTTTAGTTTACTGCGTAAAAACATTAAGGGCCGTTATGCCGCCCCCTTTATCGACGACTTAGTAGTACACCCCGACGATTACCCGAGCTTTTTGCCCGAGCTTTATACGCTTGTAGAGGGGCGCAAATTTATCTACACCATTGCAGGCCACATAGGCGACGGCAACTTCCACATTATCCCGCTTGAAGACATGAGCGACCCAGCAGCGCGTGCAGAAATAGTAGACCTTATGCCCAAGGTATTCGAGCTTGTCGCCAAATACAAAGGTTCGATTACGGGCGAACATAACGATGGTATCATCCGAACGCCCTATCTCCCCATTATGTACGGCGCACATATGTGCGAGTTGTTTGCCGAAGTGAAGCATATATTCGACCCCTTAAATATTTTAAACCCCGGCAAAAAGGTGGGTGGGACAATAGCCGATATTAAGAGAAGCATGATTACGCATACGTAGCATCAATTTTGCATACTACGAAACTAGAAACAGAGTAAAATTTTAATATTGAAATCTGGAGGTGTCTTAAAGCTGTAAGCGGTAAATATCGAACGAGTTTTCCCCTTCAAACATGTCGTACGGATTGGGGAGAAATACTTTGCGCTGCGTGAGATCATCGGTAACGTCCTTGATGAGGCGGTGGAAGACCTCGAAATCTGCAGCCAAATCGCTAAAATTGAGCACATACTTACGCATTTGCGCTGAGCCGTCCCTATTTACCTTTTTACGGCATTCGTGGACTATAAAACGCTTTACAGGGCGCTTAAACACTGCCTGCACTGTGTAATAGTTGAACAGCGCTTGCATAACAAAGAGCGTCTTGTTTCCTTTCTCTAAGCTAAAGGAATCGACGAATTTATGGTCCACCACATCTATTGCTCCCTTTTCTATTTTTGACTCTACCACCAAATCCGAAATCGCCTTGAGCGGCAGCGGGAGCCCTAACACCTTCGCGGTACCCTTTACCTCGACCCCGAGCACGTTGTACTTGGGCGGTTTATCCAAATAAAAACCTATAGCCTGCACATACTCAGCCTCCATTTTTTGCCGCTTTTCCTTTTTAGCTCGTTTGCTTTTGTCACTTTTTCCAAAGTGGATATCGGCATCGGCCGCCCCGCGCAAATACTCAAGTCCAAGGTCTATCGAGCCTGGCTTATCAATGCCACTATAATAATGCTCAAGCGCCTTATGTCCTGCCCGCCCTACCCAGGCAGCAGGGCCGCTTGGCATGTCATACACCTTTTCTACATAACGCTTATACCACGCAAGAGGATTGCGCAGATATGACATAAGCGATGAGTGACTCCAATGAGCAATGGGGAGTGTAAATTCGCTTTTGGATATATCGATAGACAATGGATCGCTTGCCCGCAACATGAGACGAGTATATCATTTCGCCCATCGCGTTATTGAAGCGCGAGTTATAGGAGAACAACGTGGACGATAAAAAGCAGGACTCAGAAGTCAAGGGGGCGCAATTAACCGCCCAGGATACCGGACATGTACCAACGAGTACCGCCAAACTACCGCCGGGGCCTCACGTAATCGACGGTAGTCCGGTCGTCGTTACCGCAACCGGCAAAATATTGTGGGATTGACCTGCATTGTTACCCAAGGGCCCCTGCACAGGAGGGCCCTCTTTTTTCAAGTTATAAATACCTATCCCTTGACGTGGTAATAGATGTATTTGAGCCAAAAAATCGGCTATACCGTCTTATCAAACGGTAATTCAAGCGGTTCCGATCGTTTTATATGCTCATATACCTTGATCACTGCGTATGATTGATTGACATAGATTCCGATTGAATCGTCAAGCGCCTTTGTGATTTGTAAATCAACCTTTAGCTGATCGCCTTTAGCAAATGCTTCACCACTATCAATTGCCTTAAAGAAATCCTCGTCAAGTATATTCGCTGATATTTTGTTTCCGGCATGATAAAACTCCCATTTCCTGTCGGTCTTCTCGAATACAACCTTGTAAATGTAAAGATTCGCTGCCTCCTCAGTAATTCGTGAATTTGATAGTTCCACCTGCTGCTTTATCGCCATTCGTGCATAGTCAGATTTAGGTACTTCCACGATCTTTTCGTTGCCATTGCGGAGTACCTCAAATGAAGTGACCGCTGGATCATCACTTAATACTGAAAACGTCTTAGATATTGCGTCAGGGATTGCTGGCGTGCCGGAGTATATATTGTAAACATTCTCGGCAATCGTTAGTGTCGAG
>JAYTRG010000047.1:0-3353 GCA_043746305.1 Candidatus Parcubacteria bacterium | reverse complement strand
CTGTGATCGTGCTGCGTTCAAACGAGCTCATTCCGCTCGATGGAACACTCCTCTCTGCGGTTGCCGAGATTAACGAAGCAAACCTCACCGGCGAGGTGCTTCCCGTGGTGTTTGAGAAAGGATCATTTCTGAAAAGCGGCGCGGTGAATGTGGGTACTACTATCGAACTTTTGGTTGAAGGGAGCTTTGCAAGCTCTACCTACATGAAAATCGTGCATCTCGTCGACGAGGCAAAAAGCCATCCATCCCGTACGGTGCATTTGGCCGAAACATTCAACTTCCCTTTTACGGCAATCACACTTCTGCTAGCAGGTGCTGCATGGTACGTGAGCGGTGATATAGCGAGAGCGCTCGCAGTACTTGTAATCGCAACGCCTTGTCCACTTCTTATAGCCGCTCCTATCGCCTTCATCGGCGGACTTTCTCGGGCAGCGCGCCACAATATCATCATCAAACGGCCTGTCACGCTTGAGGCGCTCACATCTGCAAAAAAAATCTTTTTTGACAAAACAGGCACGCTCACGCTGGGAGAGCCCCGTCTCTTGGAAATTGAAGCGCACGCACAGAAAAGTAAAGACGAACTCCTCGCGATTGCCTCGGCGATTGAATTCCACTCTATTCACCCGCTCGCAAGAGCTCTCCAGCACGAAAGCGGGAAAAGGCATAGCGCTCCACTTGAAGCGAAAAAAGTGCAAGAAACTATCGGGCAAGGTATTGCGGGCGAAGTGGGTGGCGCGCGATACCGCATAGGAAAATCTACGCGTCATCGCGAAGGTGATATTCTGCTCGGAATATTTGAGGGTGATGCAGAAATTGGGACGCTTTATTTTGAAGATATTCTGAAAGATGCTGTGGGCGAAATGTTTCATTCAATATCTTCGCGCGGCCTTAAAATTGAAATGCTTACGGGAGATAGGGCCGAGAACGCAGAGCGGCTCTTTGGCGCATTCGGCATCACTATACGATCGAGCCAAACACCCGAAACCAAGTTTAAAGCAATAGAAGCAGGGAAACGCGATGGTGGTGTAATTATGGTGGGCGATGGCCTCAACGACGCGCCTGCGCTCGCCAAGGCCGACGTGGGCATCGTGTTTTCAGGCACCGAAAATAGCGCCGCAATTGACGCCGCCGATGTGGTAATACTCAGTCGCGATGTGATCCTCGTACCGCGTCTTCTCGAAATCGGCGCGCGCAGCAAGCGCATCGCGCTGGAGAGCATCAGCGTGGGCATAGGGCTCTCAATAGTGGGTATGCTATTTGCCGCATTCGGCTTCATTCCACCCGTTATAGGCGCCCTTCTGCAAGAAGGCATCGATATCGCCGTAATTTTTAATTCGCTGCGAGCGGCGCTTGACTGAATCGTGGAATGCTAAGAAGGCAGCCGGCGCATTTACACCCGTCGGGCTTAATATACTCGTCAAAATATTCTTCGCCATAATCGATGGTGAGCTCTTCACCGCTTGCTATCTCACGCGTTGCATAAATATTGATGTGATCGCCTTCTATGATTGCCTCGGTGTTTGGATCGCAGGCGTGATTGATATAACCAGCTGTGTTTTGGGGAACTGGACCGTTTATCGTCCAGTCGTCATCGAGAACAAAGAGATATGGCGAGCCCGTATCCTCTGCTGTAGCGGTGGGCAATTTCTCTCCGGTATATTCAAGAATGAACGCTCCGCTTTCTATGGCCTGCACTGCAAAAAGACCTGAACCTTTGCCGGGAAGAGCATCCTTAATCATAAATCGACTATCATCAGTGAGCTGCATCCGCAGGATTATAGCAGACATAAAAGTGTCTCGCGCTACAACGTTGCTCAGCGCAGTAGTACGGGGCATAATGCACCGATGTCCAAGGGCGATGCGCAGTTTGAGCCGTATAAGGGAGTGCGGGATTTCTATCCGCAAGACCAATTTGTACTTCGGTATCTTTTTGAACACATGTCGCGCGTGTGCGAATTGTTCGGGTATGAAGAATACGGGGCCTCTATTCTTGAGCACGCCGATTTGTATCGTGCCAAAACAAGCGACGAGATAGTGAGCGAGCAAACCTACACCTTTACCGACCGCGGCAATCGCGAGGTAACGCTTAGACCAGAAATGACACCCACGCTCGCTCGCATGGTCGCAGCAAAATATCGCGACATTCCCTTCCCCGCTCGATGGTATTCCATACCCAACGTGTTCCGCTACGAGCGGCCGCAGCGAGGCCGTCTACGCGAACACTGGCAACTCAACGCGGATATTCTTGGCGTAGAGGGAGTGGAGGCCGATGCAGAAATAATAGCAATCGCTCACGGCGTGCTTCGTTCCATGGGGGCAGATGAGGCCAACTTTGAAATTCGTGTGAGCGACAGACGCATTCTCGATTCGCTGTATGATGAGCTCGGCATTTCTGCTGATGAGCGCGCGGGAGTAACGCGGCTGCTCGACCGTCGAGCCAAGCTCGATAATTTTACAGAGGAGCTCGAAAAACTTATCGGCCACAGAGCTATAGAACTCACGGGTAAGCTCGACACTATCACCTCCACCGCATATCTCGAAAATTTGCGCGCGCAACTTGAATACATGGGCGTGGGCAACATGGTGGTAGACACCAAAATTACGCGCGGATTTGATTACTACACAGGAATGGTGTTCGAAGTGTTTGATACGCACGAAGAGAATCGTCGCTCTCTCTTTGGCGGAGGCCGATACGACAACCTGCTCGCGCAGTTTGGAGGCGAAAAAATTCCCGCGGTCGGCTTTGGTATGGGCGACGTAACAGCGCGGCATTTTCTTGAGGTGCGCGGACTTATGCCGGAGTATGCGCCAGCCACGGAACTTATGGTATGCGTCGTGGATAAAGAGGCCATGGGGCACGCCGTACGTATCGCGCAAGACTTGCGCCGTGAAGATGTTGCCGTTGCCATTAATTTTTCTGGAAAACGCGTCGGCGATCAGATTCGCCAAGCCGACAAACTAAAAATTCCATTCGTTGTTGCGATAGGTGCAAAAGAGCGCGATTCAGGCCGCTATACCATCAAAAACCTCGCAACCGGCAGCGAAATCACCCTTTCCGCAGACGCCATTGCCTCTCATTTGTTTAGCTCACTCGGGTAAGCCGTTGCGCCTCATACTTGCATGCGCACCGTAGTATTTGATATTGAGACATCGAATTGGTTTACCGACGTGGGAGGCAGCGACCCGGCCGACCTCTCGATTGCTCTCGTCGGTATCCATGACAGTGAGTCTGGCTACCAAAGTTTTTTGACGCATGAGCTACCCGCACTATGGAATATTCTTGAGCAGACCGATATTCTGGTTGGATGGAACTCCGACCATTTTGATGTACCGCTCTTAAATAAGTACTACCC
>JAYTRG010000046.1:0-4812 GCA_043746305.1 Candidatus Parcubacteria bacterium | reverse complement strand
ATCGGTGACGCAAACATCTCGTCTCCTTATCCAAAAAAACGTCGAATTATTTGATAGGAGTCTTAAGCAGCAAGGTGAGCTTGCCAAAAAAGACGATTTTGTCGCGATTGCTTCGCATCAATTGCGCACGCCTCTTAATGAGGTAATTTGGGCGCTTGGAGAGCTTATTGACACTTGCAAGGACCAGGCGCTGAAAGACTCGTACCAGAGGATTTTTGATAGTGCAAAGCGGATGCAAAAGATTATTGAGGACCTGCTCGCGTTTGTGCAGGTTGAGCAAAGTAAAACGCGTCAGAGTGTCGCATTGTACGATGCAGACCCCGTTATTCTGGGAACCGTGCAGCGCTTGCAGGCAGATTTTCGTGATAGTGGCATCACGATAGGGACGCATCTTTCGTTCGGAAAAAGCATCAACGCTATCGACACAGCATCGCTTGAAATGATAACCAGCAATTTGATAGAGAACGCGTATCACTATACGCCGGCCCCAGGAAATATCCGTGTTACCACACGAAGACTTGAAAACGATAACTTTGAGCTTGAGGTTTCAGATTCGGGTATTGGTATTCCTGCTGACATGATAAATACGATGTTCACAAAATTTAGGAGGGCGCCATCTGCTGTGGCGCGCAACAAAGGAGGCTCCGGTCTTGGGTTGTATGTGATTAAGTCACTTCTTGACCTTGCGGGCGGCAGTATTTCTTTTGACTCAACAGAAGGGAAGGGAACCACATTCCATGTACGCCTCCCCAAATCCTCTGTTTCTATGATGCCTGTTGCTGCGCCTCCTTCTTTGAATCAGGCAGCGCATTAAATGCAGCGTTTACAATATCTCCGGGCATAACATTGCTTTTTTGTATAAATTCGGTGACACCCATTTGCTTGCCCCAGTCGATGTCTTTTTCTTTCACAAAATTGGAAACGATAACAACAGGGATGTTTTTAAAAGCTTCCATCGTGCGAATTTGAGCAAGAATTTCAAAACCGTCCATGTCGGGGAGCGAGACGTCGAGCAGAATTACGTCGAAGGCCTTTTCTCTTTCGAGAGTCGCAAGGGCGTCTTTACCGGTGCTTACATGTATGATTGTGGCTCCGCCGCTCATGAAGCGCCTTGTGAGAATCTCTCCGAACATTTGATCATCTTCTACCAAAAGCACACGCGGATTGGTTATCGGCATGGGCAAAGTATCGCACAGGATCTCGTACGCGCAAGAACGCGTTGTGGATGTATTTGTGCGGGCGGCGGGAATCGAACCCGCAACTAATGCTTGGGAAGCACTTGTTTTGCCACTAAACTACGCCCGCTTCGCTCCCATGATATACTACCAATCCTTAATCGTTAATTAAAATTGCGTATGGCCCAGAAAACCGTAACCATTTACTCAACTCCCACGTGCCACTTTTGTCACGCGGCAAAAGATTTTTTTACAGAGCATGGCGTTACATTTACCGAATACAACGTGGCAAGCGATTTGGAAAAGCGCAAAGAGATGATTGAAAAGAGCGGCCAAATGGGCGTGCCGGTAATAACCATCGATAACGATTTGGTTGTGGGTTTTGACGAAAGTCAGCTCAGCAAGTTGCTCAGTGTATAAAGGTTTGATATGGGATTGGAAGGTTTCTTTCGCAAGCGTGATGTTCCTCAAGCTCCACCTAAGTGGGATACCGACTACAGACCTCTGATTGAAAACACCAATGATTTGAATCGAGTCGCGAGTACTCTTCCGGGCTTTAAAAGCCTCATGAATTCATACTTGCAGATTCGTTATACCCAAAATGATGGATATGGGGCGGGGATACGGAATGATGGAGATGTTCTCGACACAGCCTTTGGAGCTATGGTGGGGCTACTTCATCAAGACGGATATAGTTTCAAAGAAAAGCATCTTAAAGAGCTGCTAGAGAGAGCGGTAAATCAACCATAATCCTGCTTTATTCGGAAGCAATTACTCTGCAATTCCCCCCGGCAGGAATCGAACCCACATCTTTCCCTTAGGACGGGACTGCTCTATCCATTGAGCTACGGGGGGAAGTACAACTCTAACATCTCACACCTGGTATAATACAGGTATGCCCATGGGACCTGACGATTTGAAAATGCTCCGCGAGACGTATCGCCTCGCGCAGGAGAATAACAGGATGCTCCACAAAATTCGGCGCTCCGCGTTTATTCATAGCGTTATTTGGATTGTGGTGTACGGAGCGCTTATATTTGCCCCTATTTGGTTCTATCTTTCCTATTTGCAGGCGCCTGTGCAGCAAATGATTAAGTCGTACGCGCAAATTGCGAGCACGGGTGCCCAAATACACAATCAATATCAAGGTTTCAATCAGTCGGTCGTGAATTTCCTCACCAAGCTTCCAGGAGCGACGAGCGCATCCACAACCTCAAATAAACAATAGAAAGCATGAGCTGTTTGTGATAGAGTTTTTTAGCGCCTGGGTAGCTCAGTTGGTTAGAGCATTCGCCTGAAGAGCGAAGGGTCGGCAGTTCGAATCTGCCCCCAGGCACCTTGCCGTAATTTTAAAACACGGCTGAGGCCCTATCGTCTAACGGTTAGGACGGAGCCTTCTCAAGGCTTAAATCGGGGTTCGATTCCCCGTAGGGTCAAAAAATTAAAACACATATTGTGGTACCACAAAACGGTACCTGACACCGTTACCACTGACACCGTTACCACAAGTCTTTCCATACCCATGTTACCTAAGCTTAGCAGCGTGCCTAAAAATAAACCAGATCACATTGTGAATAATTACTTCCGGAGCTCGTACGCACGCTTTCTAACTTTCGGTAACAAAGACCCTCGTTCTGTACGTCAGGTCGAGGTTTTATTTTGGCGTATGATGAGGTATGTTAATGGCGGACCCCTTTTCGGAGAAACAACCATGAAAGTCGGCGTAGGCTCAAAAAACAAGACAAAGGTGGATGCCGTAGCAGAAGCGCTACGGGATTACCCAATGTTTGTCGACGCCGAAGTTAATGGCGTCGATGTAGCAATCGAGCAATTTGGTCACCCTAAAAGTCTTGATGAGACCGTTGCTGGCGCGGTTGATCGTGCAAAACAGGCACAAGTCGGTCATAACTATGGCTTCGGGATTGAAAGCGGTCTCATGAAAGTCCCGCAGACTAAGTCGGGCTACATGGAAGTCGCTGTTTGTGCGATTTACGATGGTAACCAAATTCACATGGGCCTGTCTCAAGCGTATGAGTGGCCAAAAGCGGTACTCGACGGCATCCTCAACAATGGTCTCGATGGCAGTCAGGCATTGAAAGCTGCCGGCATCACACACAAAGAAAAGCTAGGTGAGCACGAGGGATTTGTCGGTCTCTTTTCCAAGGGTCGTACGAATCGTACTGAATACAACAAGGGTGCGATTATCATGGCGCTCATGCATCTTGAAAATCCTGAACATTTCTAGGACACTGGGCACGATTTCACAATCATGCTTTTTATTTTGCCCAAAATACTTCTAGTAGCTGGATGTCAGGAGGTATTAAAGTGCTGTATTTTGTAAGTTCTGAAAGCCAAGTAAACTGGTCACCAGTTGGGAGTCTGGCCAAATATTTTGAAACCACACTCTCGTCGCGCTATAGTAACCGTAATGATGAGCGTAGATGTAAACGAGGCAAATGCGCACGAAGTATTACTATTTTATAAATATGTAGACGTAGCCGATCCTGAAGCGCTGGCGGTACGCGTGCGCTCTCTTGCGGCGCAACTAAACCTTACAGGTCGCGCCATCGTTGCTGAAGAGGGCATTAATGCCACTTTTGAAGGACTGCGAGAGCATACTCAAACATTCGTTGATGAATTTTTTACTGACTCACGTTTTGCCGATGTGCAAGTAAAACGAAGCAAGGGCGATGGCAAGAGTTTTCCGCGGCTTTCGGTAAAGGTGCGTAGTGAGATCGTTGGCACAGGATTCACCGAGGAGGAGGCGAGTCCGCGTGTAAAAACTGCTCCCAAGATTTCTCCCGATGAACTCCGTGCGTGGTATGAGGAAAATCGTGATTTTGTCGTGGTGGATATGCGCAACAGCTACGAGTTTGCATCAGGGCATTTTAAGAACTCCGTCGACCCTGGTATAACGGCGTCGCGCCACTTGCCACTCGTCGTCGACAAACTCGGACCGTTCAAAGAAAAAACGGTGGTTACAGTCTGCACGGGCGGCATTAGGTGCGAAAAAATGGCGGCCTATTTAATGCACATGGGATTCCAGAATGTGCAGCAACTCGATGGAGGCATCCACAGCTATATGGAAAAATTTCCGGGAAAAGACTTTCTTGGTACGCTATACACTTTTGATAGAAGAGTGACGATGGATTTTGGGGGAGAAAGGGAGATCGTTGGTCGTTGCGTTCTCTGCGGCGCGCCATCCGAGCGATATGCAGATTGCGCTGAAAATTCTTGTCATCTGCACTTCATCGCATGCGATAATTGCCGCGATGAAGAAGGGAAGGCGTACTGTAAAGATGATCAAAGCGCCAGTATATCGATGGCCTAGCTTGTGTTCAATAATGATTTAGGTATGCCAAAATCTGCGATATAATTCATTGATGGCTAAAATCATCGTATCAGGCTCTGTTGCATACGACCGTATCATGGACTACCCGGGTCTTTTTTCCGACCACATTCTCGCCGACAAAGCCCATGCCATAAATCTTAGCTTTCAGGTGGAGCGTCTCGCAGTTGAGTTTGGAGGAACCGCAGGCAACGTTGCCTATACACTTGCGCTCCTTGGTGAAAGTCCAGAAATTATCGCAACCGTCGGAAATGATTTCAGTCAGTATAAATCGCACCTCATGCTTGC
>JAYTRG010000045.1:0-5366 GCA_043746305.1 Candidatus Parcubacteria bacterium | reverse complement strand
CTTGAATTACGGCACGAGTATGTACGATTATACAGGAGCATATGAAGTCAGCAATTAATGGTGTATTCTTGCTGCATTATCCAGAGAGCTCCCGTGGTGAAATGGATATCACAGCAGTCTTCGGAACTGCTATTCCAGGTTCGAATCCTGGCGGGAGCATAGTTTTTTTAGCGATACAATGCCTTGTATGGAAAAATTGGATTTGAATGTCCCGAGAGAAGCAGCGCAGACTTGTCAGACACTGCAAAATGCCGGTTACGAGGCCTATTTAGTTGGTGGATGTGTCCGCGACCTTCTTATAGGTAAGGTTCCCAAAGACTGGGACATAACTACGAACGCCAGGCCAGAAGAGATACAGGGGCTTTTCACCGAAACCTTCTATGAAAACGAGTATGGCACAGTCGGAATAGTCACTGATTCATCAGATCCTAGCGTTAAGGTGATTGAGGCAACTCCTTATCGAGTCGAATCTATCTATTCAAACGCAAGACACCCGGATACAGTAGAGTTCAGTCGAAAATTGACCGATGACCTGAAGCGGCGAGACTTTACTATCAACGCGCTTGCGTATGACCCCATTTCACGTGAAATCGTCGATGAACACGGGGGTCGAGAGGATCTTGCACGCAAAACGATTGCGACTGTAGGCGACGCCATAGAGCGCTTTCAGGAAGATGCGCTACGAACGCTTAGGGCAATTCGCCTATCAGCAGAATTGAATTTTAGTGTTTCTTATGAAACTTCAGATGCAATCGTAAAAACTGCCGACAATTTGCAAAAGATTTCACGTGAAAGGGTTCGCGACGAATTCACTAGAATCCTCGAAAGCCCGCGTCCCATGCAGGCACTATATGTCGCTCAAAGGCTAGGAGTTTTGCAATATATTGCAACGGAATTAGAGAAAGGTATCAAATGTGAACAGAACCAGGCACATTCGTACGATGTGTTTGAGCATAATCTGCGTGCTCTCCAACATGCAGCTGACAACAACTGGGTACTTGAAGTGCGCCTTGCCGCCCTATTTCACGATATAGGCAAACCATACGTCAGGCAATGGTCAGATACCAAAAATGACTGGACATTCCACGGTCACGATCTAACTGGGGCCAAGCTTGTTCGATCCATAATGCAAAACCTAAAGTTTTCACGTGAAACAACTGATGCGGTTTCTAATCTTGTTAGATGGCATATGTTTTTTTCAGACCCCGATACAGTGACTATTTCCGCTGTGCGTAGAACCATAAACAGGGTCGGTCGAGATCACATACAAGAACTACTGCAACTACGCATGTGCGATCGAATAGGCACCGGAAGACCAAAAGAACAGCCGTTTAGACTGCGTAAGTACATGTCCATGGTGGATGAGGCACTTCGTGACCCAATTTCTGTTGGTATGCTGGCTATTGATGGGAACACGGTAATACAAGCAGGGGAGACACCAGGACCTCGAATTGGCTGGGTACTCCACGCTCTTCTTGAAGATGTCCTTGAAGACCCTGGAAAAAATAACTCAAGCTACCTAATCTCTCGCGCTGCTGATTTATTAAAATTATCTAACGCAGAGTTAAAGGACATCGGTGAAGCTGGTAAGGAGAGGAGGGATGAATTAGAATTAGAAAAAATTGATGAATTGCGACGTAAACACAAGGTCAATTAAGTAGTATTTAATGTCCTACAGTTATCCACAGCAAAGTCCTTTACAGTTAATAATATGTCCCTTATCATGATTGAAGTTCAGTAACAAAAGTTATTGAACAATGTTCTTTGAAGTCCCTCGTTGTTTCGCAACAAAACAATCGAGGTATATACGTTCATACAATACATTGCTAATAATTAAAGGCGTTACCTCCGTAGCGACCATTGGCACAAAAGTATTTGTAGAACAAATATCTCACGTTCTTTAGAAAGAATGGGGGATGCGTTAAAGCCGCCAGATGGCGGCAGCATAAGAAATATCAACGTGCTGCCTCATCTGGCGGTTTTTCTATTGGGCGAAGCCCGATAGAAAAACCAATATAAATAGATATCATAGAGCATAGGCCCGGAAGAAACCTGTCTACACGTCTACCTCAAGAAGCACCGGGCAGTGATCAGAGCCCATATACAGCGGTAAAATTTCGGCTCTTTTTATATAGGGGATCAAATCATCGCTCGAAAAAAAATAATCTATTCTCCAGCCCACGTTCCGCTCTCTTGCGGCCGAAAAATGACTCCACCAGGTGTAATGCCCATTGCCTTGCGTGAAGAGACGGAAAGTGTCGATAAACCCGGCATTGATAATATTATTGATTCCTTCGCGCTCTTCTTTTGTATAACCTTTTTTACCTTCATTTTGTTTTGGATTCGCCAAATCCTCCGACGTATGAGCAGCGTTGAAATCACCGCACAAAATGACCGGTTTTTCTCGTCGAAGTTCTTCAGCATATGCCAAAAAAGCAGGGTCCCACTGCCTGTGTCTTAGAGCGAGACGGCTCAAGTCTTCCTTCGAATTCGGCGTATAGACTGTCACTACGTAGAAATTGGAATATTCAGCGGCTAATATCCTACCTTCTACATTTGGGTCACCGTAGAGGTCGGCTTTCACGTGAAACTCATCCACAATATGCTGAGGCAAGTCATGCAAAGTCTGAAGCGGCTTTTCCTTGCTAAAGATTGCGGTGCCACTGTAACCCTTTTTTTCGGCAGAATTCCAATATTCCTCATACTCTGGCAAGTCAACTTCGCTCTGGTGTTGCTGCGCCTTGGTTTCCTGCAAACAAAGCACGTCCGGATGTATCTTATCGATAAGTGGCTGCAAAAGGCCCTTTTTATGCACCGCCCGTATGCCATTAACGTTCCAGGAAACTATCCTCATGCGGGTGAGGATACCATGCGCATGAATTACTAAGATCGGCGCTTGCCGTGAAATGCCTTATGCACCTCTTGTAGATGCTTGTCGGTCACGTGTGTGTACACCTGCGTTGTAGCTATATTAGCGTGACCAAGAAGCGCCTGCACTGAGCGCAAGTCGGCTCCGTTTTCAAGTAAATCGGTAGCAAACGAGTGCCGAATGACATGCGGTGTAACTTTTCGAGTAATACCGGCTTTGATGGCGTAGGCTTTTACAATGCGCTCCACCGAGCGGGGAGTCATGGTGTCTCCTGGCTTGTCACTTTTTGTGTAACGCACAAACAAGGAGTCGCTCAAATCAGTGCGGTCTTTGAGATATTCGCTGAGCGCCTTCTTTGCAGTAGGGGAAAGGAATACAACTCTCACTTTTTCTCCCTTGCCTCGCACGGAAAATTCGTCTCTTGAAAGATCTAGGTCGCGCGAAAGTGCACAAAGCTCCGATACGCGCAGTCCGGTAGAGAAGAGGAGTTCCATCATGGCGCGGTCACGTAGAGAGCGAAGGGACATCCCTATAGGAGCTTTCAAAAGACGAGTGAGTTCATTGCTGGATATCAAGTCGAGATCTCGCTGCCCAACCTTTGCAAGCTCGATGAGTTCGGGGTTAAGGCTTTCAATACCGCGCTTTCTAAGAAATTTAAGGAATGCTCGTATCGCGATGAGGTAGTAGTTTTGAGTTTTGAGTTTCATATTGGCCGACGTACCGGGCTGCCGGTTCAGCCAGAGGCGAAATTCGCGCACGGATTGCTCGGTGATTTTTCCGGGTGCAACAATCTTGCTATGCATTAGAAAGCGGGAGATGTACCGGTCGTAATTCTCAACTGTTTTTATGCTGCGACCCTTCTCTATCTCAAGGTATTCAAGAAATTCCGTCTTGAGACTTTTCAGATCATTTGCCATAGTTGAAAATAAGTGGAAGTACGCCATTGAGATGGTCGACAAGAAAGTCTGCGCCGCAGTTCTCGAGGCGCTCTTTTGTGCCAACGCCGTGCGTCATACCAATGGTAAACGCAACTTCAGCCGCTTTACCGGCACCTATGTCCGCATCAGTGTCGCCCACCATTACTGCATCCTTAGGATCGATATTCATTTCTGCAAGCACTTTCAATAAGGGTTCTGGGTGCGGTTTATGATTGGCTACCATATCGCCGTGCACAATTGCATCGAAGTAGTGCACTATGCTGAAATGCTCGAGCATTGGCATCACCCCTTGGCCGCGACTGGTGCAAAGCCCAATTTTTATGCCAGCATCACGAATAGATGCAAGTAGCTCGTGTAGTCCTTCGTAGGCTGCCCAAAGATCCAAACGCTCTCGTTGGAATTGCTTATGCATGGCCACCAATGTCGCTGTATCGCGATTTGTCACAAGTATTGCGTATGTTATTTCCGCCGCATTGCCCCGTACGTGCTCAAACATTACTGTTCGGTTGGGGACTTCGTATTCATGAGTTCTCAGTACATGCTCATATGCTTGATATATAAGTTCGCGAGTATCCAAAATGGTTCCGTCCGCGTCAAACACCACTGCTTCAATCGCACTCATAGCACAATTCTATCATTTTCACTTTGCGTTTGCGCTCTCTGCGCTATAGTCACGATATGAGAAAACTTTTGCTCATTGCCGCCGATCAAGAACGACTTGGCACTTCTGGTGCTGACACCCTCAAGACCAAGCATGGGGCGCAACTCACACAGGTGGGCGGCAGCGATATACAAGTGATAGTTGCAACGCCGGATGAGGCCTCTCCACACTTTGCCGATGCCGAAATCGTGGCGGCCTTCCCCTTGCGCATGCCCCCTCTTGACTCTCTGCCGAACGCGAAGTGGCTTCACTCCTTTTCTGCAGGTGTCGACAAGATACTCACGCCGGAGCTAGCGCAGTCGGAAATTTTGCTCACGAATTCCTCCGGCGTACACGCGACGCCTATAGCCGAAACCATTCTTGCGTACCTTCTTATGTTTGCTCGAGGATTTACACAAACGATATGGGAGCGGCAACAGCATGTCTGGCATCAAAATGATCACTCCGGTGAACTGCGCGATTCAACCGTACTCATCGTGGGACTTGGTGAAATAGGGACGGAAACTGCGCGTATCTGCAATGCATTCGGCAGTCATGTATGGGCAACGGTGCGAACCGCTCGAGAAAAACCAAACTTCGTGGAGCACTTGGAAACCGGAGAGAAGCTCGACGAGTTTTTGCCGCATGCAGATTATGTGGTGATTACACTGCCGCAAACAGAAGAAACGCATTACCTCTTCGATAAAACGAGATTTGCCCTGATGAAAAAAAGCGCCGTCATAGTCAATATCGGCCGCGGCGGCATCATTAAGGAAGCCGATCTCATAGAAGCGCTCAAAGAGGGGACGATTGCCGGAGCGGCGCTTGATGTATTTGAAAAAGAACCGCTGCCAGACGACTCGCCACTGTGGGATATGCCAAATGTCGTCATCACGCCGCATCACTCAGGACTCTCTCT
>JAYTRG010000044.1:0-3691 GCA_043746305.1 Candidatus Parcubacteria bacterium | reverse complement strand
ACATATTTCTATGAACCTCAAGCGCTCGCTTGAACCCTCAAAAGACACCGAGCGGGGAGAGCTGATGCAGTATTTTAGGCAGCGGCTTAATACCGAAAGGGTGGGCAACGGATATCCGCTTATACAAATGGCTCGCATGGGCAAGATTTTGGAAAAAATCCCCACCAAAGACCTCTATTACCTCAAGCGTATTTGCGATGATTCAAAAAACTTTTCCAAAAAATTTTGGTGGGAAATTAATCCAACAAACTTTAAAAATGGAGTGCCGATCGAGAAACCATCAAAGCCAAACAAGATGAATAAGAGACAAAAAATAGCCGGAATTAAGCCGAAGGATTTTGTGTGGTAAAAAAGTTCGTACAGCAATCGTCTTTTTAAGAGAATTATTGCCGCGAGCTATGTTGAATCGGAATTGGCCAATGCAAAATATTCTACAATGACATTAGTACTTTGGCAATCAATATCTATGACGAACACTGGAAGCGGTGTACAATAACTGCCCTTCTATAGCCCTATGGCATTTTCATTTTCTCCCAAACTCGGTATTGATCTCGGCACCACTTCCGTATTGGTTTTTATACCAGGTAAGGGCATTGTGCTCAATGAGCCGTCGGTAGTCGCTGTTTCGCGCGACAACAGAATCCTTGCAGTGGGTGACGACGCCAAAGAAATGATAGGTCGCACGCCAGACGAGATAATCGCCTATCGACCCATGAAAGATGGCGTGATAGCTGATTACCGAATCACCGAGGCAATGTTGCGTTATTTTATGCGCAAAGCACTTGGTCGATATAATCTTTTTAAGCCTGAGGTCATGGTGAGCGTACCGGCGGGCGTTACTTCCACGCAACGGCGCGCGGTGGTAGAGGCTGCAACAAAGGCGGGTGCACGCGAGGCGTTTGTGATTAAAGAGCCGATACTTGCGGCGATAGGTGCGGGAATCCCAATTCATGAAGCGCGGGGCCACATGATTGTCGATATCGGTGGCGGCACCACCGACGTAGCGGTGATTTCCCTTGGAGGTATTGTCGCTTCTATTTCGGTAAAATGCGCTGGCAATGCCATGGATCATGCGATTGCCGACTACATAAGGAAGACATTCAATCTCGCAATTGGCGATAAAATGGCCGAGCGTATAAAAATAGAGATAGGCTCTGCCGTGCCGATGGAGCAGGAGATAGTAGCGAGCGTAAAAGGGCGAGACCATCTTACCGGACTTCCGCGGTCCTTAGACATTGGCACAAATGAAATCGTCCGCGCTATCGGCAAAGAACTTCGCACAGTGGTGAGCGCTATCAAGGACGTGCTTCAGGAAACACCTCCAGAATTGGCCGCAGATATTATTGATAACGGCATCATCATGACAGGCGGCTCTTCACAGCTTCGTAATTTGCCGGAACTTATCTTTCGCCGCACAGGCGTCAAAGCGCAAGCGTCAAAAGACGCGCCGTATTGCGTGGCGCTCGGGACGGGTGAGGCACTCAAACATTTGGATACCTACAAAAAGGCAATTATTACGAAACGTTGATAGGGGTTCTTCTGGTCATGTGAGGTTAAGGAGCCAGATGTCCTTTCCGCAACCACCCAAGCACGAAACTTATGCCACCTTGTATCGCGAGCCGGAATCAGGGTCACTTCCTGCCTTTTTGTTATGCGATTTCGTAGTATTAATAATTTGATATACTTTGCTGATGCATCATTTACTTGAAACGCAGCAATTTGACCGATCTGCACTCAAAGAACTCTTTGCGCTAGCCTCCAAAATGGAGAATCACCGAGACGATTCTTTGCACGGCAAAATCCTCTCTACGTTGTTTTTTGAGCCATCAACCCGCACGCGACTTTCTTTTGAAAGCGCTATGATGCGCCTAGGCGGCCAGGTCATCACCACGGAGAATGCGAATGAAATGTCGTCCAGCGTGAAAGGAGAAACCATAGAAGATGCGATTCGCGTTATTAATCATTATGCAGATGCAATTGTGGTGCGCCACCCCGAAATCGGTACAGCCGAGCGCGCCGCTACGGTTTCTGGAGTGCCAATAATTAATGGCGGCGACGGCGCGGGCCAGCACCCAACGCAGGCGCTCCTCGACCTCTACACCATTGAGCGCGAGCTTGGTAAGGTGGACGGCGCGCATGTTTGTATCATCGGTGATCTTAAGTATTATCGCGCGGCTCGCTCGCTCGCGTATCTTTTGGGCAAGTTCGACAACGTGACCATTACCGGGATATCGATGCCAGAACTTTCTATGAGCGACGAGCTCAAAAAATATCTTGCCGATAATGGCGTCACCTACAAAGAGGGAATTTCCTTGTCGGATTCGATGAAGGAAGCCGATGTTATCTATCAAACTCGCATCCAAAAAGAGCGACTGTCTGAAGAAGCATACACAAAAGCGAAAGGGCAATATATCATCACTCGCCCCATGGCCGATTCAATGCGAGATGGCGCTATCATCATTCATCCGCTCCCCCGAGTAGGGGAGATTGCGCCCGAGGTAGACGATTCGCCCCACGCTGTGTATTTCAAGCAGGTAGGCTATGGTGTCATGGTGCGCATGGCACTCCTAAAGCAGTTCCTTGGGTAAGTGCCGCGTAAAGTGCACAGAGAGCGAAAGCGCCGCAAGACCGAAGAGGTACCCGCCCAACACATCGCTCAAGTAATGCACTCCTAAATAGAGACGGCTAAAGCCAATACTGAGGGCGAGAAAGGCGCAAAAAAACGCGACTACAATCCGTCCGGTTTTGTGTTTCATTTGGCGCATTGCTAAAAATGACAAGTATCCCCAGAATGCGACGGCAATAGCAGCGTGCCAGCTGGGAAATGAATTGCCAATTTCTTGGACGAGCCTAAACGTCTCGGGCGGCCGTGGACGCCCCACAAGGGCTTTGATGAATACAACAGCCAGAGAGGTGCCTATCACGGTGTAGACGAGTTCACTCGCTTCAGTTTTATAACGAAGTTTGGCAAGTATAGTGACGGCAATTGCCGCAATTGGCAAAACGACATACCACTCGCCAAAAATACTCGCAAACTCCATAAGTGAGTTCATTGGAGCATTGCGGACAGATACAAGCGAAAGCAGCACCGCAGTATCAAGTTGTTGGATGTATTGCAGCATTTATGAAAAAAGGTGCAAGAGGTGCGGCAAAAAGATAAGTGCTCCACCAATGAGCGCGATTGCGGCAACAACGAGGACTGCGCCGGCCGCAATATCTTTAATTTTAGCTATATGCGGATCGTGTTCCGTCTTTAACATATCGCAAAGTTCTTCAAAAGCCGTATTGATAAGCTCCGATGTGATAACGGCACCGATAAGCACCAATAGAATGAGCCATTCAATTCGGGATATCTGGAAGATCAATCCCGCGCAAAGCGTTACTACTGCCGCCGCTGTGTGGAAGCGAAAATTTGCTTCTTCGCGCCACGCTATAGCGATGCCATTAAGGGCAAATCTAAACCCTCCAGGGCGCTTGCGGAGCGACATGCGAAAATAATACCACGCTTCATTTGAGTGTAAGGAGCGGGATTGCATAGAGTATCCAAACATGACGTTTTTTTGCTACAATACTGAAACGCTATGGCAGAGACTGACATTCGCGCCGAACGGATTAAAAAACTCAAGCGTTTAGAGGATGCCGGAATGGCAGCATTCCCAGCAAAATCGGCTCGTGAAGAAACAATAGCAGA
>JAYTRG010000043.1:0-4304 GCA_043746305.1 Candidatus Parcubacteria bacterium | reverse complement strand
AGCGAGGCCGCGAGCTGCAGACGAATCTGATCCTGCTGACCCGCAGGAAACGTGTCGATGATGCGATCCACTGTCTGCGCGGCGTCATTGGTGTGCATGGTAGCAAACACCAAATGCCCCGTTTCGGCCGCCGTTACCGCCGCCGCCATGGTATTGTGATCGCGCATCTCCCCTACCAAAAGCACATCGACGTCTTCTCTAAAGGCATCCACGAGCGCGTCGGCAAAAGAAGGCGTGTCGATGCCTACTTCGCGCTGATCGATAAGTGAGAGCTTCGGCTCAAAGATGTACTCTATTGGGTCCTCTATAGTAATGATATGTTCAAGTCGTTCGGTGTTAATGAGATCGATAAGCGCGGCAAGTGTGGTCGTTTTACCTTGTCCCACAGGGCCTACTACAATGAAAAATCCCTGGCTCCGCCGCGCAAAAGAGAGCAGCGATTCGGGTAAATTGAGGTCGTGAATATTTTTTATTTCTTTCGGTATCAACCGGAGCGCAATGCCTACCGCGCCGCGCTGAAAAAACGCATTTCCTCGAAACCGAAAGCCCTCGGCAGTTTCGTAGGCAAAATCAACACCAAACGTTGCTGTAAATTTTTTCATTTGCACTTCCGTAAGAAGTTCCTTTACAAAACCGAGTGTATCTTGCGCCGTAAGAACGGGCTCTTTAAGCATGGGGGCAAGATTGCCAGAAACTCTGATAGTTGGGTGAGCACCGGTTGAGAAATGCAGGTCGCTTCCACCCTCATGCGCAACCACAGTAATGTATTTTTTTAGGAGCACTCCATAATCCTGAGACATACAGTATATTCTACCTTGCTTTTGTGCCGTTCGCGCAAACTATCCACATACGGCAATGTTACTTCAAAATGCGAGTTACATACTCAACAACTTCAGAAGGAATTTTTGTGGCTTTCACAATGTAATCATCTGCACCAAGCTCAAGCGCACGTGTGCGCTCTTCTTCAGTCATCTCGTTGGTGAGCGCAATTTTTTTAGCATCTGGAGCAAGTTTTTCTTTCTGAAGTACCTGGAGAAAAAAGAACCCGTCTCCCTCGGGCATAATAAGATCAAAAAGAATAGCATCGAACTCAGTACCTTGCCTCAGAGTCGCGAGCGCTGCCTTTGTCGAGGTCTCGGCATGCACAATATACCCAACGTGGGTAAATTTTTGCGCATACATATCGAGGAGAAACTTATCGTCATCAAGGAGCATTATGGTGCGGGTTTGTGTTTTCATGTGGGCAGTATAGCGCCTTGCGTAGCACTTGCCTCAAGAGCGACCTCTCCCGCTTTTGGAGGAGCAGGTTCTATTGCATCTGCTTCGAGCATAATGCTCGAAAGAGTATTAACCTCGGAAAACGGAATTTGCTTAGCGAACGCTTTCTGTATCCCGTCTTCGCGCATCGTGAGCATTCCCTGCTTACGCGCGGCCCCCCACAGCTGACTATCGACAGGATTCCGCAGGATAATACGCTCTATTTCTGTTGACATCTCGAGGACCTCGAACACCGCAGCGCGGCCTCGGAGACCAGTCGGACAAGTGCCGGTTTTTTCTGGTTCGTACACCGTATCCTGAATCGGAAAACGGTACTGCGATGGCAGTGTTGAAAATTGTGTCTCGATACTCTCCCGCTCAGAAGGCGTGAGCGCAACCGGTGTACCAGAGCCAGGACAGAGTGTTCGCACCAATCGTTGCGCAATCGAAATATTAAGAACGGGAGGTATGAGATATGGATCTACTCCCATATCGATAAGGCGCGGGATGGTACCGACGGCATCGTTGGTGTGGATAGTGGAAAGAACGAGGTGACCAGTAAGCGCTGCCTGGATGGCAAGCTTCGCTGTCTCGCCATCGCGGATCTCACCAACCATGATAACGTCTGGGTCCTGACGCAACGTGGTGCGAAGACCTGTTGCAAAGGTATAGCCAATTTCAGGTCGCATTTGCGACTGATTTACACCGTCTACGTTGTACTCGATAGGATCCTCGAGGGACAGCACATTCTTTTTCTCGCGATCTATTTCGGTGAGCATCGAATAAAGCGTTGTAGACTTTCCACTTCCAGTAGGGCCCGAAATAAGGACTAGGCCGTGCGGCGCCAGGGTCGCTCTTCGGAGCGCAGCGAGATTCCGCTCTGTTAGTCCGATTTGATCAAGCGGAATGAATCCTTGCTGACGGTCGAGAATACGAATCACCACCTTTTCTCCGTTATAGGAAGGGAACGTAGAGACGCGAAAGTCAATCGGGCGATTATCTATGGTCGCACTAAATCGTCCATCTTGAGGCTTACGCATCTCATCGAGCCGAATGGAGGAAAGCACCTTGATGCGGGCAACGAGGGAGCGATGAGCACTAAGAGGTAAAATAACACTTGTGTGCAAGTCGCCATCTACTCGGTAACGAACTCGTACGCCTGTCATCTGCGGCTCAATATGAATATCAGAAGCGCGCCCATCTACTGCATAACGCAATATGGTGGATACAATCTTGATTGTAGGCGCATCCTCTTGGATGGCTTTGGCGCTACCTTTTTTCCCCACTATACCAGGATCGTTGAGATCAATCGAGGCGATACTGTCTTCCTCAAATATTTTTTTATGTTCTTTTTGAAGATCCGAAACTGCGCGGTCGACGTCGCCAGAGAGGCCACCGTACATTTGGAGAATCTTGTCGAAGTCGTTTTGTGAAATCTGAAATACTTTGAAAGGCATACCGGTTGAACGGGCGATAAAATTCAGTGCGTCAATCGCTTGAATATCATCTGGATCAACCATGCCAACTTCGAGCACTCCTTCTGCAATCGCAAGTGGCGCAAGCTTATAATGCTCCGCGCTTTCTTGCGGTATGGACTTAAGCACGTCAAATGGAATTTTTTCGCTTCCGATTTTGCGGCTAGGTGCTTGTACCCCAACAACATCGTCGTCAATAAAAGGTGCCGTAGTTGATGGCATAGGATTAGTATACCTTGCACTTTGCGATGCTCTTGAGGATTAGTGTGTACTCGTCGAAACCGATCTGTTGGTAATTTCACTCGCCGAAAGCGGCGCAAACGGATTTGTTCTTCCAATAGGTTCAGGCACAATTGCGGTTGAATAATCTTGCAGAGCCGCAAACGCTGAGTTCGAAAATATATCGGCAGAGAGAGAGACTGCTCGCAAAGTATTCAGGTTTTCTACTAGTTGTTGTGCGTCCGGCGGAACGGCGCTCGCGCTATTACTCGAAAGTACCGGTGATGGCACCGAGGAGTCCGATAAGAGGTACCACGCAACGCCCACAATGCTCAAAATCATGATGAGCGAGGCAATTTTATGTTTAAAAATCCAGTCCATATTATTTGAGCCAATATGTTTTTACACTGGTATCAAAGTTGTAGGTATTGGCCGAGCCGCTTGATTTGATTTGCGCAGGAGCCAGCGAAAGATTTGTGAGATCCACAAGACGCAAGCTCTGTTCCAAATCATGCATAAATGACCGATATGTATCATAGGTGCCAAAAGTGGTGAAGTGAAGCGTGATGACGGAATAGGTCGATGCACCGCCCACTGCACCCTGTATCTGACTCGGCGTCTGGGCAGCAGGAGCGCCCGGAGAAGAAACGTCGACATTCGTGAGCGCTAATCCGTACCTGCTTGCAAGAGAATCAAGTTCGAGTATAAGACTGATGTTGTCAGCACTATCAGGAATCATGAGCTGAAGTCGATTCAGATCATTGGGATTGAACGAATTATATTTTTGCACGAGTGATTGTTGGAGCTGCTGCAATTGGCCCGCTTTGTCGAGCGCTCCTTGATACTGCGCTACCTGCGCTTTTGTGACGTTGATTTGCGCATAGGTGGGCTCTATATAGGTAAAGAGAAGCACCCCTGCAATGGCAAATCCAAGAGTAGAGAAGATGAGTTTAATCATACTTAATGGGTATTTGGACTGCCGAATGGCGAAGTAGGGGCAGTTGAACTCGATGCAGGAGCCACAGGCGCAACACTAACTGGCTGGCTGGCTGTTAACTTTTCAAAGCTGAGCGTACTCGAATCAATAAAAGCACTGAGGTGAAAATGAACCCCATCGGTCTGATGATCCAGGTTCGAGAATATAGGCGTCTGAAAAACACCACTCTTCTCGAGAAGATTAGATTGAAACGCGATAGAGTTTACGCTTTGTCCAGAGCCGTCCAATTCGAGCTTTATTTGTTTGGGGTTGCTGGCGTCAAACGTGAGCGAACTATAAGTAATTGTTTTGGCAGTAATTTGATTGAGAATATCAAAAAAAACAGATGGCGCAATATGGGAAGCGAGAATGACTTG
>JAYTRG010000042.1:0-11730 GCA_043746305.1 Candidatus Parcubacteria bacterium | reverse complement strand
CAACTCACTTTACCTGGACACCGCATGGAGAAGCCGACGACCTCCAACGCAAAGACCTTGCCGCTATGCTGCATGTCCTCGAAGGGATGGGAGAATTCGTGCTCACTGGTGACTTCAATGCGCCTCGCGGAGGTGAAATATTTTCAGCGCTCGCTGAAAAATATAAAGACAACATTCCATCTGAGTATCAATCGAGCCTCGACCTTACGCTTCATCGGGCCGCGCCACTCAATTTGATGGTTGACGGACTTTTTACCACTCCTGCGTATAGCGCCTCCAGCGTGCGCCTCCAGCTTGGCCTCTCTGACCACGCAGCTGTGATAGCAACGATTGCGCGAGCAAAAACGGTAGGGTAGAATCTTACATGGTAATAAAAGTCATCGAACCAGGATTCACGTTCGACGACGTCCTCATCCGCCCGGCGGCTTCTGCTATGGAGCCAGCTGAGGCCCAGCTTAATACAACTATTGCAGGAATCGATCTTAAGGTGCCTTTTATTTCTGCGGCAATGGATCGTGTCACCGAAAGCCGCATGGCAATTGCGCTTGGCAATATGGGCGCGCTTGGCGTCATTCACCGCAATTGTTCCATAGAACAGCAAGTGGTGATGGTAAAAGAGGTAAAAGCTGCCGGTGTGAAGGTGGCCGCGGCATGCGGCCCGTTTGCAACAGATAGGGCGCTCGCTCTTGATGAGGCGGGGGTAGACGCTATCGTCATAGATTGCGCGCACGGGCACAACATGAACGTGATTAATTCTGCAAAAGCAATAAAAAAGCAGCTCAAGCATGCAAAAGTTATTTTTGGCAACATTGCAACAGCAGAAGCCGCAAAGGAAGCCTGCAAATTTGCTGATGCAGTAAAGGTGGGCGTGGGGCCAGGATCTATTTGCACAACGCGCGTGGTTTCCGGCGTAGGTGTGCCGCAGCTTTCCGCCATTATGGACGTGGCGTCGGTGGCGCTCAAGAAGAAAGTGCCGGTGATAGCAGACGGCGGCATCCGTTCTTCGGGCGACATTGCAAAAGCGCTTGCCGCGGGCGCTTCTGCGGTAATGTGTGGCAACATGTTTGCTGGCACCGACGAGTCACCAGGCGAAATTGTGGAACGCGATGGGCATAAATTTAAGGAATACCGCGGCATGGGCTCCAAGGCAGTCATAGACAGTGCTTCTGGTAAAGAGCGCTACTTTACGCATGGACGCAAAGCGGTGCCCGAGGGGGTGGAAGCAATTGTGCACTATAAAGGCTCGGTGGGCGACATTGTGGCAACAATCGCCTCCGGTCTTCAGGTAGCGTTTGGCTACGTGGGCGCCCGCACCATTTCAGAATTCCAAAAGAATGCGCAGTTCATACATATCACCCACGCTTCTATTGCCGAAGGCAAACCGCACTCGCTCGTGTCGTTCGAATATTAATCCGTATGCCTCACTGGCCGGGCATGGCTGGCACACCAGTCGCTTTCGATAATGCAACTGCTGAAAAACAATGAAAAATCTGCTAAACTGGCTTCGCTGGCTATTTTATAGCCAGCCTTTGCCGGATCGTCTAATGGTAGGACATCGCCCTCTGGAGGCGAGTATCTTGGTTCGAGTCCAAGTCCGGCAATCACGTCGAGATGTATCTAACCAGCGCTCAGCTTAAAGGGGTTTTTTGAGACGGGCACCGAGTGCATATTAGACCATAAATAGCAGTACCCCCTAACGGTGTCAGACACCGATTTCCGGTGTCAGACACCGATTTCTGCGCCGGGTGTTACGATAATGGTAATGCAGCTTGTCGAACATTGGTGGGCGGGTCTTGTTGCATTGTTTGTTCTTGTGGTCGGTGTAATGTGCCTGATTTTTGTACGACCTACAAAACGAGAGTGATTGAATGTTGGAAAATGGTTATCCACCTTTCACCAAAGAAGGCGACATAATAACTCGAGCCAACGAGCTATCCTTAGTGTATGAATAAGTATGTCAAATACCTCTCATTACTCACTTTGTTCATCTGCGCACTCACTCTTACAGGCACTATTGCATCCGCCCAGTCCCAGCAACAACCTCCCCAAGAAGCAGTCGCCGCCTGTTCAGGAGACACAAGCGGTTCATCCTGCTCTTTCAGCGATCCCCAGAGCGGCAGTACGGTCTCAGGCACCTGTATCACACCACCAAACATGAACAACCTCGTCTGTGCCCCGGCAAGCGGCCGCGCGCAGAACATGCCGCCACAGAGGGGCACGCAGAACACCACCTCCGCGCCACCCTCCTCCTGCACGCCCTCGTGGTCATTAGGCAATTGGGGCGCTTGCGCAAGCAACGGTACCCAAACACGAACTGTCACTGACTCCAATAGTTGCGGTGTCACCACTAATGAGCCCACCACATCACAGTCCTGCACATACACACCCGTGGTACACACTTCATCGTCTGTCTACACCACCTTCGGCACCCAAAACACCCCATCAAACGCAACCGGCAACACGACATCCGCCGGTCCCGTGTACATAGGATCCCCCGCCGTCCGCACCACCATGACAAGTACCCTCTCCCTCGGCAGTCGAGGATCAGCCGTCATCTCACTCCAACAGCATCTCGTCTCTCTCAACTACCTCACACAAGACAGCGTCACCGGCTATTTCGGACTCCTCACTCAAGGAGCCGTCCAGCGCTTCCAGTGCGCCCGCCTTTCCCTCTGCTCGGGATCACCCTCCACCAACGGATACGGATTGGTCGGACCGAAGACGAGAGCGGCGCTCACGAGTACATCTACTTCATCTGATCCCTCCACATCAAACACAACCAATCAATCCATCGCCTCTCAGATTGCCACCCTCCTCGCGCAGATTCAAGCCCTCAAGGACAAGATCGCGCAGAACTCTGCACAATCCACGGGAGGATCATCAAATACTACGGGCACCCCTGTCTCCCAGAACGTCTCCTCCTGCACACCCTCGTGGTCAACCTCATCATGGGGTGCTTGCGCAAGCAACGGTACCCAAACGAGAACCGTGACCGACCTCAACTCCTGCGGCACAACGTCCGGCCAGCTGGCCACATCACAGTCCTGCACATACACACCCGCCTGCACACCCTCGTGGTCATTAGGCAATTGGGGCGCTTGCGCATCAAACGGCATGCAAACGAGAACCATTACTGATTCTAATAGTTGCGGTGTCACCACGAACCAGCCGATGGGGTCGTCGCAGGCGTGCACATACACTCCCGTATTGGCCCCTGCGTCAAAAACGCAGGAGGGAGCGCCGCCCGTTCCTCCCCAAGCCGCGCTCGATGCGTGCAACGGTATTTCTCCTGGTTCCTCATGCTCTCTTCCGAACGGCTCTATCGGCGCATGTGCGCAAATTGGACCGTATTTCGCCTGTAAGCCGCAGTAACCAGCTTCACTGTAAAGGCAGAGAATAAGATGTCAGGAACCTTGTAATGATCCTATTGTGCCATGGGCCGTGCTCTACGCACTGATGTTGGCGATTATGTGTACCATGTATTAAATTGCGCGAATGCTCGTGCAACGATCTGCAAAAAGAAAGCTGACTACGAAAGAAGAAGTGGATCGATTGCGCGCTGCAATCCCTACGGTTCATTCAAATGGACTGAGTCGATTATCAAGAAATTTGATCTCGAGACGACGGTTCGTGCTCGAGGAAGACCAAAAAAAGTTCCTGACACCTTTTTCCCAAGCGATATAATTAGTTGCATATGAAAAAAATCCTCTTTTATCCGGGCACATTCAATCCGCCTCATCTCGGTCATGCATCGGCAGTTTTGGCCGCTCTCAAGAACGTTGCATTTGACGAAATCTGGATCCTTCCATCCGGTAAGCGTGTCGATAGAGAGATACCGACAAGCGTCGAAGATAGGAGAAATCTCAATGCTCTGTTTGTAGATTATTTGCAAACACAGACACAGGTTCCAGTGCGGTTGGTTGCAGACGCACTTGATGGTATCGGTGGAAAATACACGCACGAGGTCATTGTAGATATAAAATCTAGATCCGAGGATGAGATTTATCAATTGTCCGGCACAGATGGATTTACAAGCATTAAGGAACGCGTTATTGATCCTAATGAAAAATTTGTAATTATAAAACGACATGGTTACGAACTTCCTGAAGAATTAACCCCAAATACCAATCTTGTAGTTTTAGAAGAAATCGGAGTAATCTCAAGCTCGAAAATACGAGAGATGATTAAGAATGGCGACGAAGGATATAAAAAGCTAGTGCCGGAGAAAATCGCATCCTATATCGAAGAGAGAGGTCTTTACCAGTAAGGACATAAGGTGTCAGACCTGCTCTGTAGAAAACATGCGACAATGGGGATAATGGTGTCAGGTACCATTTCAATGATATACCTTCGTAATGGGTCGAGCACCCCGCGTTGACGTCGGCAATCTCATCTATCACATCATTAGTCGCGCAAATGGTCGCCGTACGATTTTCAATACAGTTGATGCATACGTACATTTCGAGATGCTTCTGAAGCAAGCGGTCGAACGGTTCGACATGAGACTGCTTGCGTATGTGCTTATGCCCAACCATCGGCACTTGATTTTCAGAGCATGGATAAATCAAGCGGACAGGCCGGACGACCTTCACGATCTGAGAGTTGCCACAGAAAATGGCAAACCCTTTGGCATCATTGTCTGGACCGAGCGGATGATCGAGCGGTTTGGCCTCGAGACAACAACTCGGGGAAGGGGAAGATCTAAAAAAGGTACCTGACACCATTATCACCCGAGGAAAGGGGCCTTGTTATGTTTGTTGGCCCGGATTTCGAAAGAAAAGCGTTTAGTATCGGAGGTATGCCGAGAGCTACGTTTGCCATAAAGTGCTAACATGAGCTTATGTTTGATCATGTACAAATTAAAGTTGATGACCTCGCAAAGAGTCGCTCCTTTTATGAAGCAGTGCTCGGGGAACTTGGATATAAGAATGTATTCGAGATTGAAGGTGTGGTAATTGGTTTTGGCACTAGTCCTCATGATATGCTCGAAATAAGCCAGTCGGGCAAAGACCTTCCGATTTCAAAATCTATCCACATAGCGTTGGTCGCAAAAAGTGAACAAGCGGTGCAAGATTTTCATAAAACTGCACTTGCCCAGGGCGCAGTTGATAATGGTGTACCGGGGCTCCGAGATTACGAGCCTGGATATTTTGCAGCATTCGTGATTGATCCGAACGGCCACAACCTCGAAGCTGTCTTTAAAAAGGCTTAATTTCAATTTCTCACTCCTACTGCGGACGCCTCGGTCAAGGAAATAAGGTGTCAGGAACCTTTTATTGATACTAGTCATCTTATTTCTTTGGCAAGCTCCGGTACCGGTGTGATATAGTGGCATGCATGAAGATACTGTTGGTGGGACCAGGGATTGCTTTGATTTTGCTCGTTGTCGGCATATATGCCTATCTTCGTTATGTAGCTAGAAATTCTCCCAGTATTGTTGGCGGTGCGTATGATGCACAAACTGCGACCACGCCCGCAGAATAGGAATCGATACAATATCCATGTGGATATGGGATGTTGATGCGAACATTCTGTGTCGCAAGCACTTGCTCGGCGGACATCGAGAACTCTACCTCATTCGCCATTCAATCCAGCTCACGTTCGAGAAAGTGCAAAGCAAAAAACATACATCGACGATCCCGTGCGGCAACTGAAGATTCTCAAGACAAAGCCGTGCGAATATCCGATCGAAAGCACACATTTTGAAAGAAACAGTCGACTCCATGAGTATCAGGATAAAATAAAATGATAGAAAAAAGTAAATCAGTAATGAGAAAGGCCCTGTCTTCGTGGGACATTCTCGCGCAGCCGTTGTTTCGTTCCGTTTGGGTTGCCTCCTTTGCCTCCAACATCGGTACCTGGATACAAAACACCGGAGCGGCGTGGGTAATGACCTCGCTCACCACTTCGCCGTTTTCTATCGCGCTTCTCCAAACGGCAATGAGTGTGCCCGTTTTTTTGCTTGGTCTTCCTGCGGGGGCGCTTGCCGACATCGTCGATCGTCGCAAGCTCTTGATTTTTGCTCAACTGGAAATGCTCGTTGCTGCGGCTCTATTAGCGCTTCTTACGTTTGCGCACGTGGTAAGTCCATCGATACTCATCTTTCTCACTTTTTTGCTTGGCATCGGCAATGCGCTTGCGCTCCCAGCCTGGATAGCCGCTGTTCCCGAAACGGTTGAGCGAAAAGATTTGGGAAAGTCACTCGCGCTTAATTCTGTGTCGTATAATGCCGCGCTTGCGGTCGGGCCAGCGCTTGCAGGTATCGTGCTTGGTGTGGGCGCCGGATGGGTGTTTGTGTTAAATGCCGCATCATTTGTCGGAGTGATTTACGCCCTGTGGCGATGGAAGCGAAAGCCTACCCCCAGCTCGCTGCCTTCGGAAGAGCTAATCACCGCGATGAAAGCCGGGTATCGATATCTGCGCTACTCGCCGCTGCTTCAAAACGTGGTGATTCGCACCGGGATTTTCACTGCGTGCGGAAGCGTGTTTTGGGGGCTTTTTCCGTCGCTTGCTCGTTTTTCTTTGCATGCAAGTTCGCTTAGTTTTGGTGTGTTGTACGGCTTTATGGGCTTCGGCACCATCGTTGCCGCAACCGTTTTGCCGCAAGTGCAGGCAAACATTTCTATTGATAAGCGAGTGGTTGCCACCAGTTGCATGTATGCGTTTGGACTTCTCTTGCTCGTGTTCGCTCCCAATGTATTTGTAGCGTACGCAGCGATGGCGATTCTTGGTTTTTCGTGGCTTCTGACCATCTCTTCTTTCAACGTGTATGTGCAGTCGATCGTCGCTGGCTGGGTGAAGGCCCGTGCGATTGGCGTGTATATGTTGGTGCTGCAAGGCGGACTTGCGTTTGGCGCGCTCTTGTGGGGATCGGTTGCTTCGGCAACAGGTATTGCGGCGGCGTTTTGCATGGCAGCGATAGGTCTTATAGCAAGCGCTGGAGGCGCGTATATTTGGCCGCTCTATACCGATAAAAAAATCGACGTTGCGTACTCTTTCCATTGGCCAGAGCCCGAAGTGATGCCGGACATCGATCACGAGCGCGGACCGGTTTTGATTACCAACAAATACGAAGTGGCGACGCACGATGAGGAAAGATTTTTGGCAGCAATCGGAAAGCTGAAAGGTGTTCGCTTGCGAGACGGCGCCATTAGCTGGGGTGTGTTTCGGGATACCGAGAGAATGGATCGATTTATCGAAAACTTTATTGTGGAGTCATGGGCGGAGCACATGCGCCAGCACGTACGCGCCACGCTTACCGACAAAGCGCTTGAAGAGCAGGTGCACCAATTCACAAAAGATAAAAAACCGCCGGTTACGCTTCACTACATCGCGGAGGATTATTCATAACCGTACGGTACATAGCTCGAAATAAGGTGCCAGGAACCTTGTAATCATACTACTGTGCCATTGGTCGTGCGCTACGCACTGATGTTGGCGATTATGTGTACCATGTATTAAATTGCGCGAATGCTCGTGCAACGATTTGCAAAAAGAAAGCTGACTACGAAAGAAGAAGTGGATCGATCGCGCGCTGCAATCCCTACGGTTCATTCAAATAGACTGAGTCGATTATCAAGTAATTTGATCTCGAGACGACAGTTCGTGCTCGAGGAAGACCAAAAAAAAGTTCCTGACACCTTTTTCCCGTTGTTATCAAACACACTTCATCCCACGCATTATCGCAACGGCATAGGGAGCCGGCTGGTCAAGGGCATCAACTCCTCGCGGTCGTTCCATAAACCCGGAAATATTTCGAATTTCAGATCATCACGATTAACTCCAGTATCAAAATACCGACGCAGCCGATCTCCGAGAGAAACCGCGCCCCACATATTTGTAAGCTCAACCTGTTCAATAACCTCACGATCGTCCGGCAGCAACAAGTTCTCTTGTGTCACTGAAGCATGTGTTGAATCGCCCATACCCTCTGGACCCAGGTCAATCAGCTTTCCACCTTTGAATGGAAACTTTCCGTCATAGGAGAGATGCGGTTTGATCCATAGCCGCTGCGGCGGAGTAGCAACCGTCTGGACCGACTTTTCAGCGATAAAACGTACAGCCAGTTTCTGAATAACTATCCGGCCGACAAAAACGTCGAATAGGGGTATCATGAAAGAAAAAACACTATCCTCCCAAACGTCTTCCGTATTTGATACATCATACAGTCGCATGATTGGCTTGACGGACATTTGCCCAATCGTGAACAGATCGTCCCGCAGCTGCAAAGAGACCATTCCGTTAGGCTTCCATATTGCCGACTTCATCTATTTTGATAGTTTTGCTATTTCTCTGATAGCGTTATTCTCGTGAGAACAATCGGAGTGACAGGGGCATCGTTTGCTCCAACAGGCACATTGTTTATAGCGGTCACGACATTCATGCCGGCCGTCACGTGGCCAAAGACTGTATATTTACCGTCGAGGAAGTGGTTATCTACTGCGTTTACAAAGAATTGGCTGCCGCCCGAGTTTGGCTGGCCGGTGTTGGCCATCGCAAGCGTGCCCGCGACATTTGTGTATGTTGTGCCAAATTCGTCTTGAATGGTATAGCCCGGGCCGCCTTGGCCCCACTGGGCCGCCTTCGTGTCATCTTTGGTAAGCGGGTCGCCACCTTGGTCCATGAAGCTCTTAATCACGCGGTGGAATTTCGTCGAATCATAAAAACCGCTTTGCGCGAGCTTGATAAAGTTGGCGACGGTGTTTGGTGCCTGATCGGAGTAGAACTCGACGGTGATGTCGCCCATATTGGTGTGCAGTGTCGCTTGCATGATGTTTTTGGTTGGGTTAGTGGTAGTCGGAGTGCTCGAAGCTTCTTGTGTTGTTGGAGTGGTGGATGCTATTTGATTTTGGACTACTGACGGCGGCACGGCGTTGGTGCCGCTCAAGAAATAATACGCCCCGCCCACAATTATAATTGCACCAACGAGTCCTAAAATTATTTTCATGCAGACATTGTACCGCTTATTGATACTGAATGAAACTCGGACATATCATCTAACCCTACCACGCAGAGGGAGTCTTATTCTTTTCAATTCGGGTGATATTCAGCCATGGAGTACAGTATACAACCAGAAACAGCCGGTGATTATGAAAGCACCACCCGCTCCGAAAACAAATGACGTGGTGTAACCGTATTCCTTTAGGACATCATTGAAAAACGGTAGCGTGTGTAAAAACCGACGTCCCTTGTAATCCATGCTCAATGAACGCCCATTGTCTATTGGAATAAGATAGCCTTTTTCTAGGCAATGATCGATTGCTTCTACAGCAGCACGATGCTGAATGTTAGCTCGGTCAAGACCGGCTTTGCCTCGAAATACCCAATCACCTGTTAAACGATGGTAACTGCGTATAAACAATTCTATCCACCTCTCTTTGAAGTGCTTTTCCCAGACCACATGGTTCTCGAATCGTAGCCTCTCTATCCCTGCTCCATACCAAGTGCCACCTCCAATCTTACTCTGATAGCGGTCAAAATAGCGACAGATAACCCACATCCGGATCATGCGGCGAATTATACTACCTATTCATAACCGTACGGTACAGAGCTATTCTCAGATGATTTAGTGGTAGAATTATCATCATATTCTTAATATATTATACGTATGTCAAAAGGAATGGATAAGAAAAAAGAAGCGAAGAAGCCAAAAAAAGATAAGCAAAAGAAAGATAAGAATCGTCCGTATAATAATGGTTAGGAGTGAGAGGATTTTAGAGAATCGGATTCGAAATAAATGAACGCATACCAACGCTGCCCATTTCGATGGTTTCATTGAAATATACGAGTTGCTCGCTTTTCTCAAGGAGAGCCATGACAGCAAGAAGCGGTCTATAGTGGTCGTCAAACTCCACCGCGAGAGCTGCGGTGTTGCTGATGCGTATTGGATTCATAAGACGAGGCATATCTTGATTAGTGATAGCTTTGGCCGCTTTTGCATCAAATTCAACCGCCCAATCAAAGGCAACGTTAGAATTGAAATTAAGAATACCAAGATTGTGCACGAGGTTTCCGCTCCCGATAAAAATAACCCCTTTTTCGCGAAATGGTTTTAACATCGTAAACATGTCAACGAGCTGCGAAAGCGAGCGCGTCATGTCGAGACTAATCTGCAGTATCGGAACGGTGGGTTTCGGCGCCATATGTCGCAGAACCGACCACGTACCGTGATCAAGCCCCCATGTAGTATCGAGCGTTGCTTCATACGAGAGAAACGCATTTTGCAGAATTTGCGCAAGTTTTGGATCACCATTTGCCTGGTATGTTACTCGGTACAATTCCTCGGGGAATCCATACATATCATAAATGAGCGGCTGCTTTGGGGCATCGGTAATGTGAGTGCCTCTCGTTTGCCAGTGTGCGCTTATTACTACGTAGGCCTGTGCAGTAGGGAGAGTTTTGCCCACGCGCCCCCATGTTCTTGTGATTTCATCGTCTAAAATCGCATGCATTGGATTGCCATGCCCGACAAAAATAACCGGCATTTTTGGGCTTGAGTGTAGTGTGCTACTGAGCTTCGCCAAGGCGTCCACATGTGTATGATGAGCAGGTAACTATACCGCACAAGTTTTCAAAAGGACGTATTCTAACCGGCCGCTGCATCATGGATTTGTGGAGCCACTAACCTTACATTACATATATACTGTATAAGTGAATCCACGAGAACAGCGCTCATATACACCGCTCATATTAGCCGTCTCGATCATAGTTCTCGTTGGGGCTCTGTATTATGGTTTCAAATCAAGCTCAAACCCCTCTTCGGGAGCGAGTGTTGTACCCATGGACGCCGAAGCCTCGACCACCTTGTCGCAAGGAGTTCAATTGGCAAAATGGATTGCAAAGGAGTATCCGGCCCAAAGGAATTAGCACAGCTCGTGAGCATCGAATTGCTGAAAATAAATCGAGCAAACGGTACTAATGTTTTTTCTCAAGAAAAAAAGAGAAGTATAGTAGCGATGGTATGAAAAGGGCCGCCGAGAGCGCATGGGATTATCCCTGCAACTCTCATGCGGCTTATTGTGCTTTGGTGACTCACTTGCTTTTGAGTCGTAAGGACCATGGCCCGCAGTAGTCGGGTGATCTTTTGAGCTCTAATAGGTGCGCGAAGACGGGCTCTTCTATCAGCATTTCCGCGCCTCGTAGAATCTCATATACGCTAAATTCGCCGATTTTCTCCACTGCATCTGGGTAGCGAGTTGGTTGAGGCTTGGATGGCCCAAACTCATAACATGTTCTGATCCCGCCGAGCAGGGTAGTAAAAATGATATTATGGTCGGGAGAGCCCGTGTATTCAATTGAGATCAGTCGTTCTTTGTCTGACGCTATGTAAAAGAACGAACAGCGGAGCCCCCACCACGCTTTCAGGGATCGTATCCATATTTTTAAGTTTTGAGACTCATACAAGGAAACCTCCATCTAAGAGCAAGCTGTATGATACAGCATGTGCAAACAGTATCCTAAGCATACGACCTTGGTCAAGCGCAGTGTTGGCGCGCGTCTCAAATTTTTTATTGTCGTTTGCACCTATATATTGCTAGACTCGAGCAGGCGCTCTTTTACTCCATATCAAATCAGCTAGTTGGAGGGACGCGGTAATGAATCTATCTGTCGCAAAGTCTCGAGTTTTTGGGATTCTAAAGGTTGTATTATTGGAACAGTGTGCGTTTCCAATCGTACAATCAGAGGTCGCGGGGTACAAGGTACTCATGCTTCCGGAAGAACTGAGGCGAC
>JAYTRG010000041.1:0-3474 GCA_043746305.1 Candidatus Parcubacteria bacterium | reverse complement strand
GGAATTGTTTTGGGTGACAAGCAGGGCAAGGTAGGGGTGGGTCTTGGCAAAGCCAATGATACGCAGCTTGCCATAGAAAAGGCAACCCGCTCAGCCAAGCGGCACATGATTACCATTCCGCTCACAAAGAACCGATCTATCCCGCACGATGTGCACGCAAAATTCTGCGCCTCTGTTATAGAAATTCGCCCTTCTCCTGGCCGAGGATTGGTGGCCGGTTCCTCGGTACGTACCGTTCTTGAGCTTGCAGGAGTTACTGATGTAACTGGCAAACTCCTCTCCCGAAGTAAGAATCCTTTAAACAATGCACGGGCTGCCATGGAAGCGCTTAAGAGTATAAAAGGCTAGTATGGCTTCGCTCTCAGAACTCAAACGAACATCGAAACGATCATACCGCCGTGTTGGGCGCGGGCAAGGCTCGCGTCGCGGCAAAACATCGGGCCGAGGAGGCAAAGGTCAAACCGCGCGAGCTGGACATAAAATTCGTCCGGAACTTCGCGACATTATAAAAAAATTACCGAAACGCCGCGGCTATGGAAAAAATCGTGGCCGCACGGTAAATACCATGCGCGTCCGAGCTGCGGTCTTTACCCTTGCGCAAATCGGGAAACTATTCGAATCAGGGAGCATGCTTTCTCCGGCAGTCTTTAAAGAGAAGGGTTTGATAGTGCGCCTCAAGGCGGGAGTAAAAATAATCGGAAATGAGACAGCAAACAAATACATGCTTACTGGATGCACAGTTTCAAAAGCGGCCCATGTTGCTATAGAAAAGGCCGGAGGCAAGGTAGAACTCTAACCATGTGGGATACATTCACACATAAGGTGCACGTGCTCTTTACCGACGAGGCACTCCGAAAGCGCACAATCTTTGTCCTAGGGGCGCTTGTGTTTTTCCGCCTACTCGCTGCGATTCCTATACCCGGGGTTTCCGTGGCAGCGCTCGAACATTTTCTGAATCAGAGTGGAGCAGGGCAATTTTTCGGTCTCTTCAATGTTTTTTCTGGCGGCGGTTTCTCGACACTCTCTATTGTGATGCTTGGAGTGGGTCCATACATAACGGCTTCTATTATCATGCAGCTCATGACAATTCTCATTCCGAAACTTAAAGAGATGTATCAAGAGGAGGGGGATGCGGGGCGTGAGCGCTTTATGCAATACTCACGCTACCTCACGCTACCTCTCGCGCTCATTCAGGCATTTGGCTTCTTGCTTCTCTTGCAGCAGCAAGGGGTAGCATCGACACTTGGCCCACTATCACTTGTAACCAATGTATTTGTTATAGCCGCCGGTTCCATTTTCTTGATGTGGATAGGTGAGCTTATTTCTGAGTTTGGCGTCGGCAACGGCGTATCGCTGATTATCTTTGCCGGAATAGTGGCGCGCATGCCGAGCGCTCTCTCGCAGGCGGCGTTTGCTTTTGATGTTGCACAGCTACCAGCGTATATAGGTTTTGCAGCTGCCGCGCTTGCCATTATGGCCGGCGTTGTCTTTATTACCGAAGCAGAGCGTCCGATTCCAGTTACCTACGCGCGTCGCGTGCGTGGCGCACGTGTTATGGGAGGTGTCTCTACCTACTTGCCGCTTCGCGTAAACCAAGCAGGCGTGATTCCAATTGTTTTTGCGCTTTCTATCCTTCTTTTTCCGCAAATGATAGCGACCTTTCTCTCTCACGCAAAAATTGCGTGGATTGCGGCAGGCGCTTCTACGGTAGTTGCTTGGCTTGCGAATCAGTGGGTCTACGGCATTCTTTACTTTTTGCTTGTAGTTATATTTACGTATTTTTATACTGCAATTACTTTTGAACCACACCAGATAGCAAAAAATCTTCAGCGAAACGGCGCGTTTATTCCCGGCGTGCGTCCTGGTTCGCAAACTACCGAGTATCTTGCTAACATCATTACCCGCATTACGCTCGTCGGCGCGCTCTTTTTAGGCGTACTCGCGGTTTTGCCACTCATTCTTAAGGGAATTACGGGTATCACTGCAATCACCATCGGTGGCACCGCGCTTCTCATTGTGGTATCTGTAGTTCTTGATGTGGTAAAAAAGATTGATGCGCAAACTTCGATTCGTGAATACTAAGCAACGCTCGCTTACTCGCCGAGATATGTGTATCAGCGCGTGAGTGTGGTACATTTTGGCATGGACACAGAGCTAAAAAAAGTTGCGGTCATTGCGGGGCCATCGGGGAGCGGAAAAAATGCGCTTATCGATACTATTATTCGGGATCATCCCAGCTGCGCGAGACTCGTCACTGCAACCACGAGAGCGCCTCGCCCAGGCGAACATGATGGGATGGATTATCACTTTTTTTCCGAAGAAGTTTTTAGCGCCGCAATGGATAGAGGTGATATTCCGGAGCATCGTTTTGTACCTGCACTCAATACGTACTACGGCATATATCTTCCTGATCTAGAGGATAAGATACAGCTCAATACAACCGTCTTTGCCCAAGTAGATATCATCGGTGCGCGACTTTTGAAAGAGCGATATGCTGCCACGACAATTTTTATGATGCCTGCCTCCATTGTGGAATTTCGCAATCGTTTGCGTTCGCGAAACCCCGAATGGAGCGAAGGAGAGTTTGAAGAGCGCATGCGTATCACCGAAGAGGAGCTTCGCGAACACGCGCCGCAATACGACTACCGCGTGGTGAACGCCGACGGCGGGCTAGGTAGAGCGGTATCGGAAGTACTCGAAATCCTTATGCGTGAAGGGTATATTTTAGACTGATATGAATCCGATTACCGTCCTTTTTTTTGGCTCGCAAGGCGCGGGCAAGGGCACACAGGTGCAGAAGCTTATAGAATTCCTGCAAAAGAAATCAGACCGAGGCATTATTCGCATCGACATGGGACAAGAGCTTCGCAATCTTCGCGACAGCGACTCATATACAGGCAAGCTTACGGGCGAAATCATAGACAATGGCATACGTATATATGATTTTATGGCGATTTATCTCCAGACAAAAAAGCTTGTCGACAACTTAACCGGAGCGGAACACATAATCGCTGATGGACTTGCTCGCGGTGAGGATCAAACAGTAGGGTTTGACGATATGATAAAATTCTTTAAGCGCGATGATTTGCAGATAGTAAATTTAGTTATAGGCGACGATACGGCGGTCAAGCGCCTTATGGCGCGCGGTCGTAATGATGATACCGAAGAGGCAATTCTTCGCAGACTTGCGTGGACAAAAACCGACGTACTGCCACAGCTCGAGCTGCTTAAAAGCCGCGGCCGCACCGTTCACGAAATAAGTGGCGAGTCGGACACGGAAACCATTCACCAGCGTATTTTGAAGGCACTCAAGCTTACATGATTGCGAAAAAAAAAGAGGAGATAGATGCGCTGAGAGAAGGGTGTCGTCGCACAGCGCGACACCTCCGCATATTGCTTGAGATGGTGCGGCCGGGCGCCACAGCGCGCGAGCTTGAAATGAAAGCGCGCGAGCTGGTGGCAAAAGATGGCGAT
>JAYTRG010000040.1:0-7956 GCA_043746305.1 Candidatus Parcubacteria bacterium | reverse complement strand
TTCGCCTCATCGCTAAGCCGACTTTGCCAACCTTCAAGCATCGTTTTTAACGATTGTTGATAGGCAAGTTCGGCATCCTCATGGGTTTTCTTATGCGTACTTGCAAGCGCCATACCGGAACTTTCTGCATCCGCTAAAATTTTTCTCGCTTGCTCCGTTGCATCACGAACTATTCGCTCTGCTTCCACTTCGGCGCGCTTCGTCGCAAACTCATAAATAGGTGCAGTGAGTCTAGTGACGCGACGGTTGTTATAGAGCTCGAGCACAAGGAGCACGATAAGTGAGATCGCAATACCCACAATAAAACCAAGAGCTGGATCGAACGACGCTAGGATATGCATGGGTAAATGATACTCGATGATTGAGAATATTACAGCTGTATAAAGAGGATAACGATGCCAGCGACAAGACCTGCAAGCGCGAGTAAGGCTGAGAGCACCGCATTAAAAACGACCATGCTTTGTATCGAAGCGCGCGCTCGCGGATTTCTTCCAATCGAAAGTACGCCATTTACTGCATCAGCCATAAAAGTGCGGAACGCGAGATAGACTGAACCAAATGAAATAAGGGCAGCAGTAAGGTAGCGCATAAGCGTGCCGAATGGCACACACGCCCAAATACAAATCATGCCTTTGAGCGATTGGTCTTGAGTTGATAGCGCCTGTACTGCTGTTCGCGAAGTTTTGTCCAGCGATACTAATATGGTTCCCGCTCGTATCGGCGTCCCGTTGAGTGAAAGCGTTATACTCGACGTCGCCTCTGCCCCAAAGGATTCAACGGCAATTCCAATTGGGTTTGTGCTTGAGGCAAGCGCTCGCATGCCTTTTCCCGGAAGAGAGGAAGTGATGATACTATCCCCAATCCGAATAGGGCCATTCTCAACCGTAACATTTACTAATACGATACCATCTTTTGCAACGGGTACCGTCGAGCTGCCTTGTGTATACATAAGGGGGGGATTTTTTACGGCAACTCCATACACGTGACTGTCATCAGCAAATTGTGAAAGTACATAAATGTTTCGTACCGAATCGAAATCTATGATATCGCCATAGGCAACCGCGGGGCCATTAATCGACACTCCGGTCGCGAGAGATGGCAAGATAGATGAGCCAATGTTTTGCGCTGTAGCAAGAAAAGGTGCGAACATAAGCAGGGTACAAATCATTCCTATACATTGGACACATCTTGCGTACATACCTCACTACATATTGTACGACGCCAAAAGTGGTGGATGTATCGGCTACGCAACAAATGTGGATAGACAGCACGCGAGGACATTCTCCTCATTTTTGCTACACTAGCGCCATGTACAAGGTAACCATCGGCATGGAAATACATGCGGAGCTAAAAACTCGCTCAAAAATGTTTTGTGCTTCCAAAAACGATCCCGACGAAGAGCGCCCGAACGTCAATATCTGTCCGGTATGTCTTTCTCATCCAGGCACACTGCCTGTCATAAATAAGGAAGCGGTTACCCATGTCCTTCGTGTCGGTGCGGCAATAGGAGCTACCTTGGCAAACTACACTGAATTTGACCGAAAAAGCTACTTCTATCCTGATTTACCCAAAGGGTATCAAATTAGCCAATTTGAGTTTCCCCTCGTATCGGGAGGGTCACTTGCTGGCATAGAGATAACTCGGATACATCTCGAAGAGGACACGGCGAGTTCACTTCATGACGAGATTTCGGGCGAGACGTTGGTAGACTTTAATCGCGCAGGCGTTCCTCTGATGGAGCTTGTAACAGATCCGGTAATACACAGCGCCGAGCAAGCATCTGCGTTTGCCCGAGAACTGCAGCTTTTGCTTAGATATCTCGGTGCATCGGAAGCAAATATGGAAAAAGGTCAAATGCGTGTTGAGGCAAATATTTCTGTATCGAAGACCGATACGCTCGGCACCAAGGTTGAAGTAAAAAACCTCAATTCGTTTCGCTCCATGGAGCGTGCCGTGTCCTACGAAATAGGGCGGCAAACAGAACTTCTTCAGAACGGAGGTGTTGTGTTGCAGGAGACGCGAGGATGGAATGATGGTAAGCAGGTTACCTTTGCGCAGCGTATAAAGGAAGGTAGCGCAGACTATCGATATTTTCCTGACCCTGATCTCCCTTCCTTGCGTATCCTTGAGCTTCGAGGGCATTCCTTACAAGCCCTTACCGAAGCTTTGCCAGAGCTACCTGTAGCGCGGCGAGCGCGATACTTGGCTATAGGCATCAAAACAGAAGATGCTGAGCTTTTTGTACGGGACCAGCAACTTGGGACCTTTTTTGAAGCAGTCATTGCTCATTCGCGTGGTAATACTATTCTCACTCTGCTCGCGGCAAACTATCTCGCCAATGACCTTATAAGTCTACTGCGAGGCAAGGAAGGCGCACCGATGCAAATACCCATTAGCCCCCAAAACTTTTTCAAGCTTATGGAATTGGCCAATACTGGAAAATTATCTTCGCGATCCACCAAGGATATCTTGGCCGAAATGGTACAGGCAGATGCCGATCCAGCCGACATAGCTAAGAAACGCAACCTATTTCAGAGCAATGTCGACCTTGCGCCTATTGTTGAAAAGGTAATTTCAGAGCAAACAGCAGTGGTTGCAGAGTATCGATCTGGTAAAACAGCATCGATTGAATTTCTTCTTGGGCAATGTATGAAAGCAATGCGTGGCACTGGAAACCCCGCGCTACTTAAAGATGAATTAAAAAAACAGCTCCAAGTTAGCGAATAAACTGATTAGTTTTCCACTCTAAATCCCCAAAATATCGCACACAAGGATAACGCAATGCCAAGATGCGCGATATACTGATACCATGAGTGATTCTATCGAGATTGAAGGGCAAGCATTCGTCTCGGCAAAGCGAGCTGCAAAAGATACTGGCTATTCTCGTGATTATGTAGGTCAATTGGCTCGATCCGGCCACATCGCGGCTAGACGTGTTGAGGGTCTTTGGTACGTATCGCTCGACTCTCTCAATGCCTATCGAACAAAGGCCGAGGAGTACAAATCAGAGCCGCCCGTTCCTACCCCACCAATCGATGCCGATGCTGGCGTGGTATTCAATGGCAAGGAGTTCGTATCTGCTTCACGCGCTGCAAAGCTGAGCGGCTACCATCAGGACTATGTTTCTCAATTGGCTCGAACAGGCAAAATTGCATCACGTCAAATGGGTAACCGTTGGTTCATCGATTGCGATGCACTTTTGGCACACAAAAAAGAAAAGGATGCGCTGCTTGCTGCCGTACAGTCAGAATCTGTCGGTCTTTCAAACTCACCCGTATCGTCTATCTCACACGCAGTACGTAATGACTCTTCGCTATCGCCGCGCATTCCTGCGCACGAAGATGCGAAAGAGGTTCATACAGAACCTTATTTTACTTACGCGGCAGAACAAGCCGATCTCACGCCGCAACCATCACTGGGAGGTTCGCAGCCTACACGGTATCACATTCGAACACTCTCTGCAGAGCAGCCAGTGGTGAGGTCTGTACAAAGCAAACCTGTCTCGCCTGCTCATTATGTGCACCAGCGCAAAGCTCCCGCAATCATTCGGTCAAACACAGCCGCGATTCCGGCGCAGCATACCTCGTCCCTCAAGAGACGGCTTCTTGCTCCCGTCGCACTTACTGTAGTGGTGATTTTCACGTTTGGCTTTACGAGTCTCCGCGAAAAAGCGCTCTTTGCGATAAGCACGTTGCACGGCAACCCACAAGGTCAGCAACAAGCAAGCGCGGTACAGGCGTCTTCCTTTATACAATCCGCCGCCGAATTTGTAGAAACGCATTTAGCGAACGAGCTCAACTACCAATCCACGCGCTAATCCTGCGCGCCCTCGACGATGTGCCAGCCCTGCCTCAGCAGAGGTTCGGCCTTTTTATACTTCATTTCTCGCGTCTCAGAGCCATTGGTCACAGCAACGTGTTCGTTACGCTCGTACTCTCTTTTTTCGCCCGCACCAGATACTTGAGAAGTTATTGCTCGCGCTGCTTGCTCGACTGCTGTCGCTGGAATAGCTATGCCTGCTGCTTGCGCCTGCTGTACAGGCTGAGTAACAGTCATCGCAGAGAGGATTTGCACCGCAGAAATAGAATACGCCTGCTCCATGTTTTGGAAAAGCCGAAGACCTTCCTTTTTATACTCTACCAAAGGGTCGCGCTGACCATACGCGCGCAAATTTACCGAGCTGCGAAGATATTCCATAGCTTCCAAATGCTCAACCCATAGACCGTCGATGGTTTGGAGGAGAAATCGACGAGCCCCCTGGTAAAAAGCAACTTTTAGATTATTCTTTTTCTCTTCTATTATTTTTATGAAGTCTGATCTCGATTTCACCGTATCTGCCGTAGGCACAGTGTCATTGGGGAGCGTTTCAGCTATGGAATCAATCTCCACATCAAACTCACTCTCGGCACCAGTGAGGAGCATGCGGCGACGGCTATACACAGATTTGCGCTGAATATTCAAGACGTCGTCATAGGCCAAGACATGTTTGCGCGCATCAAAATTGAGTTCCTCGATTCTAGTTTGCGCCTTTTCAAGCGCACGCGTTATCATGCCGTTTTGTATCGGCTCGTCTTCAGGAATTTTAAAGGTTCCCATGACACGCTTGATAGCATCGGAGGCAAACACACGCATTAATGGATCTTCGAGGGACACATAGAATTGCGTTGTCCCAGGGTCGCCCTGACGACCTGCGCGACCGCGGAGCTGGTTGTCGATGCGGCGAGCCTCATGCCGTTCGGTTCCTAGAACGAACAGTCCTCCGATGCCCTTCACTGCTTCGTACGCCTCGTTGCTTCCAGGGTTGCCCCCAAGCTTTATATCTACGCCACGACCTGCCATGTTGGTTGCTATAGTCACCGCTCCCTTGCGCCCTGCCTGAGCAATAATTTCTCCTTCTCGCTCGTGATTCTTGGCATTCAAAACCTCGTGCGGTATCACCTCTTGCTTAAAGTGGGCAGACAATAGTTCGTTCTTCTCAACCGAGGCAGTGCCCACTAATACGGGCTGTCCCGCGTTGTGAAGCTCTTTTACCTGCTTTGCGATGGCGCGCATTTTGCCGCTATCGGACTGAAATATGAGATCATCTTCATCGGCCCGAGCAATGATACGGTTGGTAGGCACCACGACCGTGTTGAGGCCATACACCTTAAAAAATTCCTCGGAACTCGTCACCGCAGTACCCGTCATCCCTGCCAATTTGTCATAGAGACGGAAGTAGTTTTGGAATGTTATCGACGCAAAAGTGCGGCTCTCGTTTTGGATATGCACATTCTCTTTTGCTTCTATCGCTTGATGGAGGCCATCGCTCCAGCGCCTCCCTGGCTGCATGCGGCCCGTAAATTCATCGACGATGACCACTTGATCGCCGTGCACCACATATTGTTTATCGCGATCATAGAGCGCCTTTGCGCGAACCGCCGTTTCAAGATGATGAACAAATTTTATACTCGCATCGGTGTACATGTTTTCAATACCGAGTGCTTTTTCAGCGCGTTCAATACCGGCGTCAGTGAGCGCGATTTGTTTATGCTTTTCGTCAACCGTATAGTCATCCTCTGGCTTGAAAGTTTGTGCTATGAGCGCGAATTTAGAGTAAAGAGACTCCGCTTCGGCTACCGGCGCCGAAATAATCAGCGGCGTGCGAGCTTCGTCAATTAAAATTGAGTCAATCTCGTCCACAATTGCAAAATGGTACCCGCCCGATTGCGGGAGACGCTGTCTCAAATTCTGACTCTCATATTCGAGATTATCGCGGAGAAAATCGAAACCAAACTCATTGTTGGTACCATAGGTAATATCTGCCGCATACGCTTCGCGTCTCGAAACCGGCCGAAGAAAATCATGCTGTACGCGAAATGCCCCCATTACTCCCTCTGCTACAGATTCCTCTTTTGTTACATGCGAAGGGTCATAGATAAAACTCGACTCGTGATTTATGACGCCAACTGAAAGACCGAGCGCGTGATATACCTGTCCCATCCATACACCATCTCTGCGCGAGAGATAGTCATTAACCGTGACCACATGCACGCCTTTACCTGTGAGCGCGTTCAAATACGCGGGAAGCGTTGCAACGAGCGTTTTCCCCTCTCCTGTTTTCATTTCGGCAATGTCGCCGTTGTGGAGTATCATACCGCCCACCAATTGCACGTCGAAATGTCGTTGACCGAGGGTCCGTCTCGACGCCTCACGCGCAACGGCGAACGCCTCAGGAGCGATTATGTCTAACGATATTCCGCTCGCTACACGAACCCTCAAATCCACAGTTTTTGAGCGGATTGCATCATCCGAAAGGGCTTGCATCTGCAACTCATACGCATTGGTAGCTTCAACGATGGGAAGCGCTTTCTTAAGGGCAGCACTATTTTCCGCATCCTTTCCAAAGAAGCCTAGTAAAAAAGACATTCCAGTATCCTACCTGCAATACCCATTGGTCGCAATCGCGACGTGCTATGCGCCTATACAAAAAAGAAAAACCCCGCGCAGTGCGGGGTTTTTCTGGAAAAGTTATCGGCGCTTCTTAGCCGTCTTCTTTGCCTTTTTCTTAGCTGCCATATGTTTATGTAAATGTTTTTTGTTCTAAGTTCGACCCGCACGCATTTTCTTTTTGCGTTGCGTCTTATGTAAAGTATCGCATCGAAGTTTTCTTCATGCATGATATTTCTATATCTGCTGTGGATAACTTCACATGTTGAAAAAATAAACACATGAACAATCGTTCATGTGTTATGACGAGGTCATGTTCGATACCAAGGCAGTACGTTCTCAAAAAAAATATGGCGTGCAAGTGTTGATAAAACAAAAAGCTCCGCAAAGCGGAGGACGGGTGCGAGCACACAAAGGGCTTCACCTTAAGAACCTCTCGGTTCTTAATTATCTCCTCCACGGGGAACCACTGGTTCCCCGACCCCCTCCTAACTTTGGATCTCGCACCCACGCTTTCTGCGTTTTTGCCAAAACAAAAAAGCTCCGCAAAGCGGAGGACGGGTGCGAGCTCCAAAGTGAAAGTCTTATGTGAGTGCCGCCGCCCTCCGCTCTACGGAGCTTCCATAACTATAGTATCAAGCCTCTCAAAAAAATGCGAGGCACAAACGCAACACCGCCCGAATGGGCGGTGTTTACGCGACTTTCATATCACGAGTCACAACTTGTGTGACACTCACTGCCCTACTATATCCCTCAATAAGGAAGATGCAATAGCTACTGTGAGACAGTACCGTTTTGCACCTGCAGAATCAACGGATCAACGCTCGCTTTCTCGCTTGGAAGCGCGCTCTCGAGCGCTTGGAGCGTCGCGACAGCATTCATCGTATCTTTCAGCTTGTAATACACGCTTGCCAGGGTCATGTAGCCGCTCTTATCCTTGGGGTTATGCGCCACATAGGCGTTCCAAATTGGCACCAATTTCTGATATTCATTCTTGCCAGCATACGCCTGAGTAATCTGCTGCGTCGCAGCGGCGCCTGAAGCCACATAAGGCGCGAGCACGACGTCCGCGGCTTGATCATTGCCTGCGTCAATAAGAGCAGCGACATAGTAATCTCGTGCAGCACCGTAATCAGTATCAAGCTCGTAGGCCTGTTTGAAGTCATCTACGCCAGTTGCGGCATTGCCCTGCAAAATAGCATTTTGCGCAAGCTGAAAGAGTATCGTCTGTTTTTTCATACTCAGTTCATGCGCCTTCTCTAAATACACTTGCGCCTTTGTATAATTTCCGGCAGAGCTCAAGACGCCGCCAGCAAAAAGCGGAAATCGGGCATCCAAAGGCGACATGATTATTTGAGCATCGAGCTCCTTGATGGAGGTGTCGACAAACTTTTGCTTGACGTCGGCCGGCACTTGGCTCACCCCTAGAACTTGCATCGCGCGCTGCGCAAATTGCTCTCGCGCTTCTTGATCGCCGAACGTGTGGTAGCTAATTGCGTTCTCAAAGTTTGCAAAACTCGTATCAAGATC
>JAYTRG010000039.1:0-11937 GCA_043746305.1 Candidatus Parcubacteria bacterium | reverse complement strand
CAATGCAAGCTTCTGCATACGCCTTCATCGCTGCTCTACCACCAGCCGGACTATGGTGCGATAATGCAGCAAATAAAGTAACCACGAGGGGTTCCTCTTTTATTACACGGCTCATTTCGTGAACTTGCTGCGACGACAATTTTGATGTGAGGTTCATAAGATTGCCAACCATAAAAAGATACGCCGCTTGATGGTGCTGCACGCCTGATAGATCAGACACGTTTGTGGGTAAAAATTTGGTATTCAAATGTTCATCAACATACTTCACACCAAAACGACCCTCCTCGAACGGTAGATTTGTCATTTGGTATGGTCCAAAGGATATGAGCGAGTCGTTCATTGACGGGATTCTTTCAACAAAGTCTTCACCTGCGCTTCTAAGGAGGAAGTCCAAGAAGATTTTGTTGAAAAGGCCATTGTGCGATGGCATAAGCTCCGTGAGTGAATAGGCTATGAGTTCCTTGCCTCCTATGTATTTCTGCGCCTCAACAACGAGATCTATTTGTTCCTGAGAGCGAAGAGAGTGTGTGGCAGGCCCACTTTTAAACGACTTCTCTAGTGCTGTACGAACGGGTGAAATCGCTTTCTCGATGATTGCTTGGTAGTGCACAATATCGGTTTTCAGGCCGTTTTCGTTGTATCCGCGGTACAAGTGTTCGGCGAACGCAGAAAGCATGGCTTTCTGTTCGGCCAGTATCTTTTCATTGGCGTTGGCTCGCTCAATTTTTGCCACTAAGAGCATGGCTAGTGCATGCTTTGGACTGTACACAATATGCTCGCCTATATCGGCACCTAGCTTATCCATTCCTAAGTATTGTGCGTAAAGATCGGAGATTTTCGTTTCAGCAAGTGGGCCAGCAGCGAAGCTGCGCGGCTCTGACGTATCATTGAGAAAAGTAAACGACGATAATCTCTCAGATATTGTTTTCCCCTCAATTTTCGGTCGGGTTTCAAGATTTCTCTCCTCCGGGTTCTCCTTGTGCTCTGCGAGATAACTCAAACCCGCAGTCGCAGCCGCGAGTCCGCCAATTAGCATATTGCGGCGAGATAATTCAGGCTTCTTTTTTTGCTTTTCTAGCCCCATATTTATCTCATATCGCCTTCACTTCTAATAACGCCCCGCTCCTTGCGACTCGAGAGTTTTTTTACGTTTGCCTCGGCTGCGGCAGCAAACGGTATGTCGCAAAGGCGCGCAATTTGTGAGAGATACCAAAGCACGTCGCCGATTTCGAACTTGATCGCTTCTCGCTTTTCTTCCGAAAGCACGCCTTCGTCGTTACGGATGACCTTTTTAATCTTTTCGATAAGTTCACCACTCTCACCAGCAAGACCAAGCGCGACATAGGCAAGAGGAAATTCTCCCTCTTTGCCGGTAAAATTTGCGGTACTAGTTGCGAACCTTTGGTATTCGTTTAATTCCATATTACGTAATTTCGGTTTCTACGATATTCCAAATATCTTTGTGAATGTCCTCTGGAGAACGCATCACATTTTCTGGCGCGCACTCAACAACGTGCCAGCCTTTCTCATTGGCGAGCCGCACGTAGGAGGCGCGAGTACGGTCTTGATGCGCAATGTTGCGCTCCGCTAGGTCGCGAGTCTCATCGCCGAGGTACCCGCGTTTTTCCTTGTGAGTGATGAGCTCGGAGGAGATGTCGGTGGGAACTGATAGGTAAAACACCAGTGATGGGCGAGGAATCCTTAAATCTTCATATTCTACTCCTTCAACGAATTCAACCAGTGCTGCCTGCTCATCCTTGGGAAGCTTAGCGCTTTGGTGAGCCAAGTTGCTTGGCGTGTATCTGTTTGAAACGATAATATCGCCCGCTTCGAGCGCCGCCCTCAGCTCGTCTTTTGCGGTGGCGCGGTCGATTGCATAGGGGAGAGCGGAGAGATACGGGATCGCGGCCATAAAATCACCGTGTTTTCCAGACAAAAGTTCGCCGATGAGTTTGCCCGTGCGCGAGTTTTCATATTGTGGAAAGTCAAAGTAACTCGACGCATACCCTTCTTTCTTAAGCCGCTCAAACAGGCGTTTGGCTTGCTCTGTTTTACCGCTACCGTCGGCGCCTTCGATGTCTATGAGGATGCCTCTCGCGCTCATACTGAGATTGTACTACAAACCCTTGTATACTTGTCCCCACCACTTTTTTAGTCCCAATCTCCCAATATATTTCCTGGATGCGATTTATTGAACAAATTCTCACTATTTTCGAGCAAGTATACATTTGTAATTCCCGCTGCCGCTATTTTGCTCCAGCAAGACTCACATGCCCACCAGTGGCCCCATAAATACAAATCGGCATCGGCAAGATTAAAACCCCTGTCTTTTGCGTCGGCTATCGCGCGCGGCTCACTGTGATTTTTAGGATGGCATCCTTCACAGAGTTCGTACCGTTCACCAGTTGGGATTCCGAGTTTTACACGCTCGCATACATTCTCGCTGTGGTATCTGCTCCCATTGGCGCCTTGGCCAACTATCATGTCGTTTTTTACCACAACGCTCCCTGTTTTTACTGCCTCGTCGAGCGAGTTCGCTAGCGCGTATTCCCGAGCTGCTTGCATAAACCTATCTTCGGCTGAGACGTACTGTATGCTTCGGCCGGACGGTATATAGGGGTAGATGATAACTTTCATGAGCAGAGTATAATCCAAAACATGACGAAATTCGATGAAATCTACCAGAGTCTGCTTCGGAGCATCGTAGAAGAGGGCGTGGAAGACGAGAATGCACGCACGGGCCACAAGGTAAAAGCAGTGCCGGGAATGCACTTTTCGATTGATATAGAGAAAGAAGGGTTTCCGTTACTTACGCTCAGGAAGATTCCCGTAAAAATGTTTGTTGCAGAACAAATCTGGTTTGTCTCCGGTGCGCGCAAGCCTGCGGATTTTTTGCGGCAATTTACGAAAATTTGGGACAGTTTCACCAATCCTGGTGACACGGTTACAGTGGCCTACGGCTACCGCTGGCGTAAGCATTTTGGGCGCGATCAGCTGGGGAAACTCATCGAGCTTCTTAAAAAAGATCCATCGTCGCGCCACGCGGTGATTGTGACGTGGGACCCAGCCTCCGACGGCCTTGGTGGCACCAAAAGGGCCAACGTACCCTGCCCGTACACTTTTACGGTGAATATCATTGGCGGCCGCCTGCACCTCCATAATATGGTGCGCTCCAACGACATGGTGCTTGGTTTCCCGGCCGATGTGGCGGGCTTTGCGCTCCTCCAAACTATGCTCGCGCAAAAACTTGGCGTAAAGCCCGGCATTTATAGTCATTCCATTTCAAACGCGCACATATACGACAATCAATATGCGGCGGTGGATGAAATGCTAAAGCGCGAGAATGATCACAAACCAATCCAGCTTAAGTTGCCGCTCAAAACGTTTGATAGGGCAGAGAAAAAGGACGTAAAGCTCGTCGATGAAATTGCGAATCAAATCGCCGCGCAGTACAACCCCTTGCCAGCAATTGGGGGGCTCACCATCGTTCTCTAACTATGCACGAAATCAACGTATGTGTGGACGTTTCAGCTAACCATGCCTTATATGTGGATGATGGATATTTGATGTAAGATTGTCCCAATGGCCGTACTTTCAAAAATTGAAATAGCCGAGCGCGTACAAAGGGGAGATATTGCATTTGCGCCTGGGCTCGATGCGTTTCAGCTTCAGTCTCACGCCGTGGATTTGCGGCTTGGTTTTACCTTCTTAATACCCAAGGTTTGGCGTATGACAGAGAAAGGCCGTAAAGCGCTCACTATAGACCCGCTGCGCGATCATGGTCCAGAATATTTTGATATTATTGAACTCGAACAAGGACAAAGTTTTGATTTGCTTCCTGAGGAATACGTACTTGTTTCTACTCTGGAGACCATAAAAGTACCAAATGATTTGATGGCCATTCTGTATCCGCGCTCCTCGGTCAACAGGAAAGGGTTATCGGTGGATTTAACCGGTATCATAGACAGCGGCTATGAAGGCCCGCTTACGCTCCCCATTCGCAACAATACGCGTTCGCAGGTAATAGAATTGCATCCGGGCGAGCGGTTTTGTCAGGTGGTTTTTGAAACCCTCACGCAGGAGGTATCGCCCCGGAAAAGTCGTTGGCATATGAAAGACGTGGTAGATAAAGGAAGCAAAGAAAAGGCGGCGGAAATGAAACTGGTATTTAAGGGTGATCTGAAGAAACTCAAGAAGGATTATCCTGCGATTTGATACACATCAAAAATGGTCGACCGTCCAAGTTTGATGGGAAGTGACTACTCCAGTACCGAGCGCTACAATAGGAGGATGATACCTTCTCAAATGACTGCGCGCTCGCGACTGGCCGTGGTTGCGGCGATAGGAAGGAATCGGGAATTGGGAGTAGGCAATAAACTCCTATGGCATATCCCAGACGATTTGAAGCGCTTTAAGATGCTCACCAAAGGCCATTCTATTATTATGGGGCGCAAAACGTTTGAGAGCATTGCGAGCTACATTGGCGGACCTTTGCCTGATAGGGAAAATATTGTTGTGACGCGCAATAAGAAATGGTCGTACGGAGGCGTTCTTGTTGCACATTCGCTCGATGAGGCTCTTAAAATTGCAAAACAGCAACTCACCGGAGTCGAAGAGATTTACATCGTAGGGGGAGCACAGTTGTACAAAGAGGCGTTACCGTACATAGATACCCTCTATTTGACGCTGATTGATGCCGAGGCGCCTGAGGCCGATGCTTTTTTTCCGGAGTACGAAGGAGAATTCGTCAAAAAAGTGTTCGAAGCAGAGCGAGAATGGAATGGCCTCAAGTATCGGTGGGTGAATTTGGAGCGCTAGTTCTCTATTGCTCGCAGCACTTTTGTATACATCTCCTCCACGATACGCCGCTGATCTTTGCCCGTTTTTGCGTAGTGATCGAGTCCGGGGGCAGCGTTGATTTCGAGAATTGAGTATTTTTTTGGCGCTTCTGTAAGGGATCCTTCCACCATCAAATCAACTCCACATAGGCGCAAACCCATATCCGCGGTGAGTGTAATGGCAAGTGTTTTAAAATCCGCGTGAATTCCGCTTGTTACATCAAGAGCGTCTCCCCCCGACGAAAGATTAGCATTGTCGAGGAGATACACCATCTCATATAGTTTGGGGACGCTGCGAAAGGTCATATGCTGAGAGCGCAGCTTTGCCTGTATGCGAAAATCATTTAGCGTGATGCGCGTATCGCGGCTCGATGCGACAAATTCCCGCTGCTTTTTTTCGAGAAGCGCAGAAATACTCGAGCGGCCGTTGCCCACTACGCTTAACGCAATGCGTTCATACGCCGATATGACAGCATCATCAAGGACTACAATGCGGTAGTCGCGGCCGTTAAGCAGCGGTTGCACGATGGCAACGCGGTCGTTTTTGAAAATTTCTTTGAGGCCGCGGCGAAGTTCGATTTCGTTGCGTATTACCGACACTCCCACGCCTTGGCTGCCGCTGTTGGGTTTTATAACCAGCGGGTAGTGATTTTTGGCAAAGCGAAGAGCCGCACCCAGAGTACGTTCGGAGCCTATCGCTTCGGCGAAGTCATCGCGGAAAAAAGTTTTGCCGCGCACTGCCTTGTACCCCATTTTTTGCATAAAAAACGCAGCATAATCTTTGTCTTTGGCCACGTCGGAGGCGCCTACGGGATTCAAATCGAGCGCGTTGTAGCGAAAATAGCTTTTCTTCTCGTTCTTAAATACAATTTGCCCGACAATGCCCCAACGAGGCTCTAGCAGCACTTTTGCGCCTATTTTGGGGGCTATCTTTTTAAGCAGTTTTGGCAAGAGAAGAATCTCTTTTTTCTGACGTTTTTTCATAGTGCGCAGCCTACTTGATAATGCGTCTTACTGCTAGTATCGTACGGTATGACAATCGCTCGACGTATCACTGTCCGCTCCCTCATTGCAGGCGCTCGCTCAGAATCTATTTACAAGCATCTTACCTCTGTATTTGCCAATCTTAAGCTAGAATCGGTCTCCTGCACGATCTCATACACCATTGATTCAGGTCTCCTCGCTGGCGATCTAAAGCGCACCGCCGAGCGACTTACCAATCCGGTTACCGAAGAGTATTCAATCAACGCCGTTTTGGGCCCCGAATCGTTCTCCCATGTTGTGGAAATCGGGTATCTGCCCGGAGTGACAGATAACGTGGCTCGCACCGCAAGAGAAACAATAGAAGATGTGACGGGGTATGCATTTCAGCAGAATCAAGGCGTATATTCGTCACTTTTTATATTTTTGGACGGGGAAATAACTGACGAAGATGCGCATCGGGTAGCGCTTGAGTTGCATAATCCGCTCATCGAGCGGGCGAGCGTTTTTACTGCCGAAACCAAGGAGTTCCCCCTGCTTATGCCGCGCGTGGAGCTCGGAGTTGCTCCCGTCACGATTACGGTTAATCTTGGGGTACATGATGAGGAGCTCGAGAAGTTAGGTAAAGAGGGAATCGAAGTTGCTGGCGTTCGCCGCGGTCCTTTGGCGCTCTCGCTGGAAGAGCTGCGAGCAATACGCGCCTATTTTGAAAAGGAGGAGAAGCGCAACCCTACCGATGTCGAACTTGAGTCATTGGCAGGAGCATGGTCGGAGCATTGCAAGCACACTATATTTAACGACCCTCTCGATGAGATTAGCGAGGGAATATATCGCCGCTACATACAGGGCGCAACCGAAAAAATCCGCAAACATAAAGGGAAGGACGATTTTTGCGTATCGGTGTTTAAGGACAACTCCGGTGCTATTATATTTGACGACGATTATCTGGTGACACACAAAGTCGAGACACATAACTCGCCCTCTGGACTCGACCCATTCGGAGGTTCGGTTACGGCAATAGTGGGAGTGAATCGCGATACGCTTGGTTTTGGTTTGGGCGCAAAGCCTATCGCAAACACATACGGTTTCTTTGTGGCAGACCCGTTTGATAGCCGCAAACTATTTCGCGATACAGAAAAAAAACAACCACTGCTCTCTGCGCGCCGCATTCTCGAGGGTGTGGTAAAGGGTATCAACGCGGGAGGAAACCAAAGCGGCATTCCGACGCCACTTGGCTTTGTTGCTGTCGACGCATCGTACCGAGGCAAGCCATTGGTGTTTGGCGGCACCGTAGGACTCATTCCTCGCGAGATTGCTACAAGCGGAAACAAAAAAATTAAATCGCATGAAAAAAAGGCACTGAAAGGCGATTACGTAGTGATGCTTGGAGGCAGAGTTGGCGTTGATGGTATCCACGGCGCAACTTTTTCCTCGGAGTCGCTTTCGGGCACTTCACCTGCAACGGCTGTGCAGATAGGCGATCCTATCACGCAAAAAAAACTGTCAGACTTGCTTATTCGCGAAGCGCGCGGCAAAGGACTCTATACCAGCATTACCGATAACGGCGCAGGCGGACTCTCCGGCTCTGTGGGCGAGATGGCGCGTGAGAGCGGAGGCGTCGAAGTGGATCTCGACAAAGTGCCGCTCAAGTACCCAGGCCTTGCTCCGTGGCAGATTTGGATTTCGGAGTCTCAGGAGCGCATGACGCTTGCAGTTCCCAAGGCAAAGTGGCCCACTCTCAAAAAAATGTGCAAGCGGCATGACGTGGAGGCAACGGTGCTAGGTATTTTTACCAATTCCGGCCGCGTGATAGCTCGAAGCGGTGGCGCAGAGGTTATGAATATTTCGCTCGAATTTTTGCACCATGGCCGCCCGCCTCGCGTGCAAAAGAGCCAAAGGCCTCAAAAAAAGTTAGGCGCGCAGCGAGATCAAACACGGGCAGACTTCAAAGAAGCGTGGCTTTCGCTTTTGGGCGACCCCTCTATTGCTTCCATAGAGTTTATTTCGCGCCAGTATGATTATGAAGTGCTCGCACAGACCATCACTAAGCCGCTGCAGGGTATGGGTGCGGTACATGCCGATGCTGCGGTGCTCCAGCCCGTTTTTTCTTCTCAAAAAGGCATCGTGCTCGCGCATGGCTATTGTCCATGGTATTCCGAGGCCGACACCTACGCTATGGCGGCCGTGTCAATTGATTCGGCAATTCGCAATGCTGTCTGTGCCGGCGCAACGCTTGAACATCTTGCGATACTCGATAATTTTTGCTGGTCATCCTCCGATACAGGAGAGCGTCTATATGAATTGAAACAAGCCGCAAAGGCGTGCTATGACACCGCCGTCGCGTTCGGTACGCCGTTTATATCAGGCAAAGACAGCATGTTCAATAACTTCAACGGGTATAATGAAAATGGCGAGCGCATTCAGATTGCGGCAATACCGACGCTTCTGATTTCTGCGCTTGGCGTGATGCCCGATATCAGAAAGGCGCAAACGATAGATTTTAAAGTTCCCGGCGACATCATTTATGTGCTTGGAGAGACCGATAACGAACTTGGCGCATCTCTGTACGCCCAAAAGCAAAATATGGCGCAGGGCGCGCTTCCCCATGTGGACGCTCAGCGAAACAAAATGGTGTATAAAGTGGTTACAAAAGCTATAGTTGCTCGCTATGTCGCGTCTGCAATTGGACTCGGGCGGGGAGGCCTTTCGGTCGCGCTCGCAAAATCGGCCATTGCAGGACAGTTCGGTGCGTCCGTTAATCTTGAAAAGATGTATGGGAAAGCAAGGGGTCTAGAGGCACGGCTGTTTTCGGAAAGCGCCGGACGCATACTTGTTTCGATTAAGCCGGAAGCGGTATCAGATTTTGAGGCGCTCTGTAAAGACATATCCCTAACGCGCATTGGCGAGGTGACAGGTAAAAAAGCTGTAACGGTAAAAGTGGGTGAGGAGAGCGTGGCCGCGCACTTGGGGGATTTATCTGATAGCTACCGTTCGTATTTTAAAGACTGGTGATATGACAATAAAAAAACCGCGAGCAATAAAAACAAAACCATCAGTACTGGTTTTTTCTGGGTATGGCCTCAATTGCGAGGAGGAGACACTCCGTGCGTTTGAATTATCAGGCGGGAAAGGCGCTATCGTACATATCAACGACGTCATTGCAAAACCGAGCATGCTCGAAAAAGTGCAAATAATAGCGCTTCCGGGAGGGTTTTCGTATGGAGATGATACGGGCTCCGGTAAGGCATATGGCAATAGGCTTCGCGGGCATCTTCGGCAAGCGCTCGAAAATTTCCTGCAGCGAGATACGCTCGCCATCGGAATCTGCAACGGGTTTCAAATACTCACCGCGGCAGGAATTTTGCCAGGAGCGCTTATTGCGAACGATTCAGGCCGGTATGTATGCCGGTGGGTCGACGTAGAGGTAAAGGGAAAAAGCCCGTGGCTTGCAGGAATGGGTCGTATAGAATTACCTATCGCACACGGTGAAGGAAAGTACTACGCACCATGCGCGACGTTGGTGCACTTGAACAAAACTGACGCAATTGCGCTTACGTACGTTAAGGGCGAAATGGCGAATCATTTTGAACTTCCGGCAAACCCTAATGGGGCGATGGAAGATATCGCAGGTGTTCTTGCGCGCGACGGTCGCGTACTGGGACTCATGCCGCATCCTGAGCGGGCTGTAAGCTTTTACCAACTTCCGCACTGGACGTATGTGCGCGAACAATACGAACGCGAAGGCAAAAAGTTGCCCACAGATGGTCCCGGTCTGCAATTATTTAAAAACGCGGTAGAGTATTTCATATGAGTACAAAATCACAGGTAGGTATTGTCATGGGATCGGATTCTGATTTAGCAACCATGAACGCGGCGGCGAAAATTCTTGAAGAGTTTGGCATTGTGAGCGAGATACGAGTGCTTTCGGCGCATCGTACGCCTGCGCAAGTGGTTGCCTGGGTAGAAAAGGCAGAAGGCTCCGGCATTGAGGTGTTTATTGCAGGAGCTGGCGTCTCGGCAGCGCTCGCAGGCGTCGTTGCGGCGCATACGACATGTCCTGTCATAGGCGTGCCGCTTACTTCGCGGAGTTCCGCTGCAGGAGGACTCGATGCGCTTCTTAGTATTACGCAAATGCCACCGGGAGTGCCGGTAGGGAGTATGGCGCTCGACGGCGCTAAAAATGCCGGTATTTTTGCGGCACAGATTATTGGCGTAGCCAACGAAACTGTCCGAGTCAAGGTGCGGGCCTACAAAGAAAAAATGGCAAAAGATATTGTTGCAAAAGACGCCGAGTTGCAAACAAAAGGCGCGGCGCAATACCTATCTGATCATGGACGATCATAACGCAGAGCCAATTCCGTTTGGAAAATATTTTGTGGCGGCGAAGGCTGTCGTGCTAAGGGATGATGGTCGCATGCTGACGCTCCTGCGTGGCGAAACCGCGCCGACGAATCCGCTCCACTGGGATCTTCCCGGCGGCATTGTCGAATATGGGGAAGCGCTCGATGCGTGCGTGACGAGAGAAACAATGGAAGAGGCCGGTATTGAGGTTGTCGCGCTCCGAGTTTTCCACGCCATGGCGCGTATGAATGCAATTGGTGAGTTTTGGACAACGATTTTCTTTGTTGGGCGTGCACAATCGACCGACGTGACAATAAGTTGGGAACATATCGATTCGCACTGGGTTTCTCCTGAAGAATTTTTAACAATGAAAGCTTCATTAAGACAAAGAGAAACTATAGAGTTGTTTATCGCGCGCAGGAATGAGAGGAATATATGAGTGAAAAAAGCGCGTACGCTAAAGCAGGAGTAGATTATTCGCTCATGGAGCCATTTAAGATGGCGATGATCGAGGCAGGCAAGCGCACTCTCGCATTTCCCAACAAGCGCGACGTGTATATCCGCGAAGATATCACTCACGCACATGGCGCTGTTTTTGAATATCGCGGCAATAAACCGCATATCTGGGCACAAACGCAGGAAGGGCTCGGCAACAAAAATTGGATTGCCGAATGGATGTATATGAACGAAGGGAAAGGTAAAACGTACTATGATTCAATAGCTATCGACTCGGCGCTCATGATTGTGAATGATCTTATTGCGCAGGGTGCAATGCCGGTCGTGTTTACCGATCATATCGACGTGGGCTCAAGCGAATGGTTTGCTGATGAGAAGAAAGTAAAAGACCTTGCCGCCGGATTTTTCAAAGTGTGTGAAGAATCAGGAATGGCGCTTCCTGCAGGCGAGACGGCAACGCTTAAATATCTAGTAAAGTCAGAAGCTCCCGTACAAATCGCTCCTTCGCTTTCTGGCTCCGTTACGGGCATTATTGCACCCGTTACGAGAGTGATTACAGGCAAGGAGTTGCAGCCTGGCGACGCGATCATCGGTGTCACCTCATCAGGCCTCCACTCAAATGGGGTTTCGCTTGTGATACAAAAAGCTCTCGAATTACCTGAACAATTACTTACAAAACTCCCAAGCGGAACGTCGCTGGGCGAAGAAGCGCTCACACCCACAAGAAACTACACAATGCTTATAGAGGCGCTTCTCGAAGAACAGGTAGAGATACACGCGCTCCTCCCTGGCACGGGAGATGGCGTTGGAAAACTGGCGTTCGATAAACGATCCGCAACGTATCGAGTGAGTGCTTGGCCTGAGGTTCCAGAGCTATTTCGATATTTCAGAGAGCATTTGGGTCTTTCCGACGCCGACTGTCTCAAGACATTTAACTGGGGAGTAGGGTATTATATATTTGTGCCGGAGAAGGAGGTCGATCGAGTTTTGCGTATTGGTTCAGGTGCTGGTTATTCATTATTAAAAGTTGGGCGGGTAGAGGAAGGCGAGCGACAGACCATATTTGAACCGCTCGGCGTTACTTTGCCACCGCCAGGTAAATAATATTGTATGGATATTCTACAAGAAACTAATTTTGAATTTTTGGGAAAGCGCACTAAGGGCAAGGTGCGCGATATCTATGATCTTGGGGAGCGCCTTGCTCTTATATCAACCGATCGGCATTCTTCGTTTGATCGTATTATTGCCCATATTCCTCATAAGGGGCAGGTATTGAATCAGACCTCGCTTTGGTGGTTTGAACACACAAGAGACATCGTCC
>JAYTRG010000038.1:0-4122 GCA_043746305.1 Candidatus Parcubacteria bacterium | reverse complement strand
CGCCGTGCTCGTCGACGGCGCGAAGTGTTTTTTTCACGAGAACCTCAGTTGCGGCATCCTCGAACTCATGCGCCATGGCCATTTTTTCCTCGGCGCTCAATTCCCTGTCCTTCACCTGACGAAGGACAGCTGTTTTTAGGCCAGAAAAAGAAAAGTCGAAATTTTTTTCGTGAAGCATTGGGCGAGGGAGTGTAAAGCACTTAGGTAAATCTCTGGATCGCGCAATTGCCGCTAACCTTGCTATCTCTGGCCCCCCGGGATACGCAATACCCATCATGCGAGCCACTTTATCGAATGCTTCGCCGACCGCGTCGTCGCGAGTTTCTCCTAGTAGCCTAAATTCTGGCCACGTTTCCACCAAATCAAGCTCGGTGTGTCCACCGGAGATAAGAAGTGCAATTGCGGGGAATTCGACTGATTTCATGCAAGAGACCGGATGCCTTTCGTCCATGAGTGCCATCGCCACGTGACCCTCCAAATGATTTACGGGAACGATAGGCACATTCCAAACGCTTGAGAGAGCTTTTGCGAAATTTACCCCCACCCACAGCGCGGGCTCGAGTCCTGGGCCATGCGTTACTGCGATAGCGTCTACATTAGGCGCACCGTTTGCATCTAAATATACGCCCAAGGTATCGAATAATTCTGGTTCGCGTTCAAGAAGCGTTTGGAGCGCGTTTTTTTCATACGTTGTTTTGCCTGAGGTTTTTGGAAGTACCTGTTCGAGAAGGGGAACCAAATTTTTTGCGTGTTCGCGCTTCGCGAGATTCGGAAACACGCCGCCATACTCTGCATGTATAGCGATTTGTGAAACAAGTGCATTGCCAAGTACCGAATATTTAAAACTCGGCCCAAACGCTCCTGATGCCTGAACAAGGCAAACTGCCGTTTCATCGCATGATGTTTCTATACCAAGCACACGCATGCATGGGAGAATAGCTGAAATGCATGGGGTGCGCTAGAGTTTAGTACATGGAAAATGAACCGAAAGAGCAGCGGGCCTCCGCAGGCGCGGTGCTGCGGGTATATTGGAGTGTCTCGCGCAGCTACCCATTCTCTATCGCTATAATATTTGGAAGCGCGATTTTGATGCAGGTAGCAAATTTGATCGCACCGCTCTACATGCGGCAGTTCTTCAATGTGCTCTCAAGTGGTACGCCTACTGCGGCCACGTTTTCCACGCTCATGGGACTCATTTTTATGGTTGCACTTTTTCTCCTCTTGAACTGGATTATGACGCGCATGCAGAGTATTACGAGCATGTACGTGCAATCGCGCGTGATGAAAGATCTATACGCACGGTGCTTTCAGTACTTAATGGGACATTCATACACTTTTTTCATATCGCGCTTTGCCGGGTCTCTCACGCACAAGGTCAATAAATTTTCTCGCGGGTATGAAACATTGCTCGATGCAATTATTCTGCAATTTTTTCCAACATTCTTGTTTGTCGTGGGTGCCACGGTAGTGCTCTCGCTCCATAATAGTATTTTGGGCGCAATGCTCGGTGGGTGGGCGGTTCTTTTTGTATTACTTCAGGTGTTTCTTGCTCGCAAACGGCAACCACTCCGAATAGCGAGGGCAGAGGCCGATTCTCGCGTGACTGGCTCGCTTGCCGATGCTATATCCAATCAGTCGGCGATAGCGCTCTTCTCCGGCAGAGCGCACGAGGAGAGCCTCTTTGCGCACATTGTGGATACCTGGCATAAAGCAACCTTGCGCGTGTGGTACGCCGACGAAGGTATTTGGGCGTCACTCGCACTATTTTTTGTAGTAATTAACGTTGCGCTCTTGTGGGGGGCTGTCATCTTTTGGCAAAGAGGGCAGCTCACGGTGGGTGACTTTGTGCTGATTCAGTCATATCTCCTCACTGGGTTCAATCAGCTGCTCGGCATCAATCGCGAATTGCGCAGATTTCATGACGCCTATGCCGACGCGAGCGAAATGGTGGCGATGCTTGAAATGCCACATGAGGTTAGCGACAAAAAAAACGCGCGGGCGCTCGCAGTGTCGCTTGGTGAGATAGCACTCAAACAAGTCAGCTTCAATTTTCGCAGCGTGCAAAATCCCATTCTCAAGCATTTTGATCTCACCATAGCGCCCGGGCAAAAGGTGGCGCTTGTAGGACCATCAGGTGCCGGCAAAACAACCATTACGCGACTCCTTTTGAGATTCTATGATGTAACAGAGGGAAGCATCACGATAGACGGGCAGAATATTTCTGAGGTGACGCAGCGAAGTTTGCGCGACGCAATATCGTATGTGCCGCAGGAGCCGGTGCTTTTCCACCGTTCTCTTCTTGAAAATATTCGTTATGGGAATCGTGACGCAAGCGATGACAAAGTATTCGAGGCGGCAAAAAAAGCGCATTGCCATGAATTTATCTCAGCTCTCCCAGAAGGATACGGCACGTTTGTGGGCGAGCGCGGCGTAAAGCTCTCGGGCGGGGAGCGCCAAAGAGTAGCGATTGCCCGCGCCTTACTCAAAAATAGCCCCATACTCATTTTGGACGAGGCGACCTCATCGCTCGACTCTGAAAGCGAGGCGCTTATACAGGACGCGCTTAAAACACTCATGCAAGGCAAAACTGTGATTGTGATTGCGCATCGACTCTCCACTATCATGAACATGGATCGAATTCTTGTGCTCGAAAACGGTCGCATTGTTGCGGACGGGACGCACGCGGAGCTGCTTGAGCATGGCGGCCTCTACCACAAGCTTTGGAGTATCCAGGCGGGCGGCTTTCTCATAGATTCCGACGAAGCCGACCTCTTGCAGGAGGACGACGACCGCCCAGAAAAGGAACTGCCCCCGCTGCGGATTAAATGAAAATTATTGATGTATCTGTTTCAACGAGCGTGACGTATGTCCTACGCGTATCGCAGGTAGTGCGATAGCATATGCTACCCAAACGAAGCTTTTTTGGTATAGTTTTCAGGCTTGCGCGGTTAGCTCAGTGGTAGAGCATCCCCTTGACGTGGGGAGGGCCGGGGGTTCAAATCCCTCACCGCGCACCAAGAGAGTAGAGATACCTATTTTTGAGAAATTATTTTTGGCTACGCCGAGCGCAGCCCATTGCGGTTTGGGGACGCCTCGCGCTTCGCGCGAGGAAAGAGTCAGGTTGGAGCCGAAGATTTTTTGGAGGGAGGATTTTTGAGAGGAGAGGTCGTTGTTTTTAGCGATTCCGTCGAGCATTGAAGCCGTTTGTATCCATTCCCGCAGAGGTTGGAGCCAAGCGGTAGCGTCATGCTCCAGTCGGACGATCTGCTCCTCGACCGACTTGCGTTCGGACATGAGTATCCTCTTGCGGGACAGGTAAGTATCGCGGTCGATATCCTGCTCGACGTAGAGGTCGGTAATCCTAACGACCTTCTCGTCAATATCGGCAAGGGTAGCCCGAAGGGCGTGTATTGAAGCCGAAGCGACGCTCGTCGCTTCCTGCTCGTCCCGCTCGGCCATGCGGGAAAGCTCGCTCGACCATTCAACAGGGAGAGCGTAAGTTGAGAGCATGTTCGAGAGTTGCGAGACTAACGCCTCTTCGCGGATATACGGCTCTTTCACTCGCCGCGTTTCTTCGTGCAGTGGTAGTAGACATAGGTGTGGACGTTGCCGTTTTTTTGGTGCTTAGTGAGCGTCTCGGCTGTGATGAAACAACCGCAGGTGCCGCAGTGGAGCAAACCGCACAACGCTTGCGGGTCTTGCTTCGCTTTCTGCCCTCGACCGCGTAGCTCGATGACTTCCTGCACTTTGTCATACAGGGCTTTGGAGACAAGCGGGGTGTGGTTGCCCTTATATATCTCGCCGCTATAGCTGAAATGGCCGTAGTAGAAAGGGTCGGTGAGGATACGTTTTACTTGGTCGTCGGAGAACCTTCGTCCGCCCTGCCCGCGCTTGCGCCGCTGAGTCATGACGCCCAAATCAAAAAGAAAGTATGCAACGTCGGTGAGACGCGACTTGCCTTCGGAGTACAGATCGAAAGCGGCTTTGATATGCGAGGTTTTCCTTCTGTCCACCATAATCGTCTTGGTGCGCGGATTGTTCAGATACCCTAAAGGAGCAGGGCCGGGGAAATCTCCCCGCCTCGCCTTCTCGCGCAAGCCGCGCTTCGTGTTGGCGGCAAGG